>CAKZKY010000156.1 GCA_937124575.1 uncultured Pseudomonadota bacterium
CCGTCAATTCCTTTGAGTTTTAACCTTGCGGCCGTACTCCCCAGGCGGGGCACTTAATGCGTTAGCTTCGGCACGGAAGGGTTAAAACCTCCCACACCTAGTGCCCATCGTTTACGGCGTGGACTACCAGGGTATCTAATCCTGTTTGCTCCCCACGCTTTCGCGTCTCAGCGTCAGTATCGGACCAGAGAGCCGCCTTCGCCACTGGTGTTCCTCCCGATATCTACGAATTTCACCTCTACACCGGGAATTCCACTCTCCTCTCCCGTACTCTAGCCGAGCAGTTTCAAATGCACTTCTTCCGTTAAGCGGAAGGCTTTCACATCTGACTTACCCGACCGCCTGCACGCCCTTTACGCCCAATAATTCCGAACAACGCTTGCACCCTCCGTATTACCGCGGCTGCTGGCACGGAGTTAGCCGGTGCTTCCTCCGGTAGTACCGTCAAATGTCGATGTTATTAGCATCGGCATGTTTCTTCCCACCTGACAGGGCTTTACGACCCGAAGGCCTTCATCACCCACGCGGCGTTGCTGCGTCAGGGTTTCCCCCATTGCGCAAGATTCCCCACTGCTGCCTCCCGTAGGAGTCTGGACCGTGTCTCAGTTCCAGTGTGGCTGGCCATCCTCTCAGACCAGCTAACCATCGTTGCCTTGGTAGGCCATTACCCCACCAACAAGCTAATGGTACGCGGGCCCATCCTTAAGCAATAGCTTGCATGCAGAGGCCATCTTTGATTCCAATCACCATAGTAATCGGAATGTTATTCGGTATTAGCCCCGCTTTCGCGGAGTTATCCCCAACTCAAGGGCAGGTTACCCACGCGTTACTCACCCGTGCGCCACTTTACTCCCCCACCGAAGCAGGGTTTCTCGTTCGACTTGCATGTGTTAGGCACGCCGCCAGCGTTCGTTCTGAGCCAGGATCAAACTCTCCAAAAGATATCTAAAATTTGATCCTTTTAAAAAGGAAATAACGAAAACCCAGAATCAATAACCCCTATTCTTTTATCAAAGAACGAATTTAGACCATTCTATTATATAATCAAAATCTCTTTTTTTGTCAAGGAGAAAATTTTCTCAAACCACTATGATACGATTTTGGGAAACTTTAATATTATAATATTTTTTTAATTTTTGTCAATAATTTTTATTCGATGAAATTTCTTTTTCCCGGCCCTTAGTAAAACTTCATCTTTCGGATTAAAATCTTTCGTAGTTACAAGAAGATCGAATTTATCAATCCTCTTCTCGTTCAAATACCCTCCTCCCTGCTGAATCAATCTTCTGGCTTCTGATCCTGACGTTGCCAAACCTGTCACTTCAAATAGTTTAAATATTGGAATTCCTTGATTAAATTCCTTCCTGTCCAGAAAGGTGGTGGGAATTGAACCTTCATCCCCCTCTTCTTTTGAAAAAAGCGCCTTAGAAGCTCTCCGAGCTTTATTCGCCTCCTCTTCACCATGAACAATTTGGGTTGCCTCAAATGCAAGGATCTCTTTGGCTTTTCGAATCTCAGCTCCCTCCAATTTCCCAAGCTCTTCGACCTCCTCCATGGGCAGGAAAGTAAAGAGAGTTAAAAATCTTTTGACATCACGATCATCGGTGTTGATCCAGAATTGATAGTATTCATAAGGAGATGTCCGTTCAGGGTCCAGCCAGATTGCCCCTTTCTCGGTCTTTCCCATCTTCCTCCCATCAGCAGTCATGATAAGTGGAAAGGTTATTCCATAGGCTTGTTTGCCCTCGAGACGCCGAATCAAATCAATCCCTGCAACAATATTGCCCCACTGGTCACTTCCACCCATCTGAATCAAACAATCATAATTTTTAAAGAGATGCCAAAAATCATAGGCCTGAAGGAGTTGGTAGTTGAATTCGATAAAGGAGAGTCCCGATTCTAATCGAATTTTGATCGACTCCGTGGCCAACATTCGATTTA
The DNA here is from genome assembly GCA_937124575.1 of uncultured Pseudomonadota bacterium. Classification (GTDB taxonomy): domain Bacteria; phylum Desulfobacterota; class BSN033; order BSN033; family UBA1163; genus RBG-16-49-23. The sequence goes on from CAKZKY010000156.1 coordinate 1,942, forward strand.
CACTGAAATAGACGCCAATATCTCTCAAAAAATCGATGTAATTGAGCTTAGTCAACCAATCAGCATTGTTTAAGAGAAGAGCCCTCCCTTCTGAAAAATCTAAAAACCGAGCAAACTGCTTCTTTTGGGCTTCCGCATTTCGATTAATCTCTTCATAAGTAAGGATCTGCCTCATCTCATCCTTGCCGCTTGGGTCACCAACCAAACCCGTGCCTCCACCCACCAGAGCAATCGGCCGATGACCATGCCTCTGCATATGGGCCAATGACATAATGGGCACTAAATTCCCAACATGGAAACTTGAAGCCGTCGGGTCAAATCCGATATAGCAAGTGACACTCTTCTCTAAGATTTCAGGGATCCTTTGCATATCGGTGACCTGCTCAATAAACCCCCTTTCCATAAAGACATCAAAGACGTTTTGATTCCTAATCCTTCCAGCCATCTTCAAGCCCTTTCGTTTAATGGAACTCTGATCCTCTGAATATCTTTTGATCGACCCGCTTCTCTTTCAACATCGATGATGACTCCTTGAAGTTCGATCTCTTCTGTGGCAACATCGAATTTCCATGGGATCTGGGTTAATAGACGGTTTAAGGCGACCTGCTTCCGAATCCCGATTACAGAATCCAGAGGCCCTGTCATCCCTACATCAGTTATATAGGCTGTTCCGTCGTTCAAAATTCTCTCATCACTCGTCTGGATGTGCGTGTGGGTACCCAGCACTGCCGTTACCCTTCCATCCAAAAACCATCCCATTGCCACCTTTTCTGAGGTAGCCTCTGCATGGAAATCGACAAGGAGGATTGGAGTCTCTTTCCGCAATACCTCAACCTCCCTCTCCCCAATACGGAAAGGACAATCCAAATGTTTCATAAAGACCCTTCCTTCTAAATTGATCACTCCAATCTTCTCTCCATTTTTAGACTCAAATAACCCAGCTCCTCTACCAGGAACATCGGGAGGATAATTCGCAGGCCTTAAAATTCTTCTCTCCTCGTTCAGATAAGGGTAGATCTCCTTTTTAGCCCAGATATGGTTTCCTGAAGTCAGAACATCTACTCCTTGATCCAGAATCTCTTTGACAATGGGTGGAGTAATTCCCATTCCACCTGCTGCATTCTCTGCATTGGCGATCGTGAAATCGATCTGGTAGTCACAAACGATCTTCTCCAGCAATCTACCAATCGCCTGTCTACCAGGTTTTCCCACAATGTCTCCAATGAAGAGAATCTTCATGTCTTTAATCTCTTAGTCTCATCGTCTTATAGTCTCATAGGACTTCCCTTCTGCCTATATGGGACTAACGACTCAGAACTCTACTTTGCGATTTCCACCGCCCTCATCTCACGGATCACCGTTACCTTGATCTGACCGGGATAGGTCAATTCCTTTTCGATCTTTCGGGCTATATCTCTCGAGAGGATCGCAGATGCCTCATCTGAAATCCGTTCTGGCTGAACCATCACCCTAAGTTCTCTACCGGCTTGAATGGCATATGACTTTTCCACACCTTGAAAAGACGAAGCAATCTTTTCGAGGTCCTCCAACCGTTTCACATAGGTCTCAAGCATCTCGCGTCTGGCCCCTGGCCTTGCCCCTGAAAGGGCATCTGCCGCTTCTACAATCACATCGAGGATCGACTCTGGTTTCTCCTCTTCATGATGGGCAGCAATGGCATGAACGATTGCAGGAGACTCTCCGTATTTTTTTGCCAGATCTGCGCCTATCTTTCCATGAGGTCCCTCCACCTCATGATCCACCGCTTTCCCGATATCGTGGAGAAGCCCCGCTCTCTTGGCCTGCTTGACATTAATGCCCAACTCTGCAGCCATGATCCCGCAAAGAAAGGCCACCTCCAAGGAATGCTGATAGACATTTTGAGCATAACTCGTCCGGTATTTTAGCCGCCCGATCAATTTTATTAACTCCGGATGGATACCATGAACACCCACATCGAAGGTTGCCTGTTCGCCAGCTTCACGGATGGCGCTCTCCACTTCCTGCTCCACCTTCTGGACAATCTCTTCAATTCTCGCAGGATGGATTCGGCCATCGCTGATCAACCGCTCAAGTGAAATCCGAGCAATTTCTCGCCGCACAGGATTGAATCCTGAGAGGATGACAGCCTCTGGGGTATCATCAATGATCAAATCAACGCCGGTCGCAGCTTCAAGAGCCCGGATGTTTCGACCTTCGCGGCCGATGATGCGACCTTTCATCTCTTCGTTCGGCAGATTGACTACAGAAACGGTCTGCTCAGCCACATATTCTCCAGAATAGCGTTGGATGGCTAAGCTGATAATCTCCTTGGCTTTTTTATCAGCTGTCTCTCTTGCTTCATCCTCAATTTTCTTAATCTTTTTTGCAGCTTCGTGTTTCGCTTCTTCTTCCATCGATTCGATAAGAAGGCGCTTAGCTTCTTCAGAAGACATCTTCGCAATATTTTCCAGCTGCATTCGCTGCTTCTGAACCAGTTCAACGACCTTCTTCTCCTGCTCCTGCACTGCTTTTTCCTGCTGGAGAAGCAACTTTTCTTTGCGGTTTACCTCCTCCTCTTTTGCGTCAAGAAGCTCAATCTTTTTGTCCAGATGAGATTCCCTCTGGATAATCCTTTTTTCTAAATTCTGGAGTTCTTGTTTCTTCTCCAAAGTCTCTTTTTCAAATTCAGCCTTTTCCTGATAAAATTTGTCTTTGGCTTGGAGCAGGGCCTCTTTCTTTAAGATTTCGGCCTCTTTCTCTGCCTCTTCTATTAAACGTCTGGCAGTCTCCTTTGCGGCACCTATCTTCGCCTCGGAGTATCTTTTATTCAAAAGAAATCCGATCACTCCGCCAAGAAGGGCCATACCCAAAACGAGAATGATATAAAATCCAATCGATAAGTTCAAAATTTAACTCACCTCCTTTTTTATGCCCAATACAGGGAAGAAGGCTCGTCAAATGAGAGAAGGAAGAAGATGAAGGGTTGGGAGAGAATTAGCGGGGTTTGATGCTACCCGACAGGGGAAAAATAATTGGGAAGATCCTGAGGGTATTTTCCATCTCGTCTTTTTTATATCCTGAAATTCTCTTGGCCTTTCAAGAAACGGATCCGGATGCTCTTTCTGACAGTTAAATGGCTCCGTAGGCCGTTTGTAGCCTTTAGGGAGTCTTTCCCATCTGAAAGACCAACTGAAAATTTCAAACATATTCAGAATGAAAATCCGTATCAAACCCATTCTCTTTTCCTGCCGGGTTTTAAAACCCCACCCCTTCTCAGTCCTGGCACATCTTCCGTCTGCTCGTGACGGTTTTCTTTACAATTCCCTGTAATTTGCTTCCGGCCTGCAACCTGAACAATGCTTGGGGTAGAAAGGCTTTTATAGGGGTCTCTACCTATCGTATCGTATTGGCCATTACCCCCACCCCAAAGGCTGCCTTAGCCGGTGATACTAATCTTACCTGACTCTTTTCCTCCTATCTGAATATCAATTTTATCAGCTAAATCTTTTGATCTTACCTCAATCTCTTTAAGAATGGCTACTCGCTTTGCCTTCTCCTTTAATAAATCGTCAGCAATATTGAGGGCTGTCAAGATGGCCACATTCAACGTGGAGACGCTTCGTGTCTTTTTCAGAACCTCATCCATCTTTTCGTTCACATATTTGGCGACTTCCTGAATATGGCTCTCTTCAGCATCTGTCTTAACCGTATAGGTTTGGCCAAAAACTTTAATCTCAACCGTTCTTTCTTTCACCATAAGGCGATCCACTCTCTTGGTTCAATCTTGAGATGCCATTCTCAGTGAACCAATGGGGATATCATAGATCGATACTTCTTAACCGATGAAGGAGATGATCAATTCGGACCTTCACCTTCTCCCTGTCCTGGGAAAGAAGCTCCAACTTCTTTTCCAGGCGAATCCTTTTTCCCCTCTCCACTTCAACTTCGTCGGCTAATCTCTCTTTCTCTCTCAACAGTTCCTGATACTTTGCCAGGAGATGGTTGACCTTTTCCTCAAGAGCCCCTAACAAATTTCTGTCCTCTTCAGAAACTGTTTTCTCGTTCTGCCCATCCAATGGTATTTCTTCACGCATAAAAAGTCAACCCTGTGGAGATTTATCCTTTTCTCAAGAGTTCCATTTAAGCCGCTTGGAGGAGATAGGCCTTTATCAAATCATCGATCTCTCCATCCAAAACTCGGTCCACCTGATGGATCACTTTATTGGTACGGTGATCCTTCACCATCTTATAAGGGTGCATCACATAGGAACGAATCTGGCTTCCCCAAGCGATCTCCTTCTTGTTGCTATGAAGTTCCCCCAATTTTTCTGCCTTCTCCTCCATCTCTTTTTCATAAAGGCGAGCTTTTAATATCTTCAGGGCCATTGCCTTATTCTTATGCTGGGACCGTTCATTTTGACACTGGACGACGATCCCCGTGGGAAGATGCGTAATCCTGACCGCGGAATCGGTCTTATTCACATGCTGTCCTCCGGCCCCGCTTGAGCGGAAAGTATCAACCCTTAGATCTTTTTCGTCAATCTCAATTACAATATCATCAGGCACTTCGGGAATGACAAAAACCGAAGCAAAGGAAGTATGTCTCCTTGCTCCTGCGTCAAAAGGTGAAATTCGGACCAACCGGTGAATACCAACCTCTGCTTTCAAATATCCATAAGCATACAGTCCTGTCACTGTGAAAGTCACATTCTTCAAACCCGCCTCATCACCAGCAAGGATGTCAATGATCTCGGTCCGATATCCCTTATTTTCCGCCCACCTCAGGTACATTCGAAGGAGCATTTCAACCCAGTCCTGCGCCTCTGTACCCCCTGCACCTGCATTAATACTGACGATCGCATTTCTCTCATCATGCTCTCCTCCCAGCATCCTTCTGAATTCTAATTGGCCGATCGCTTCCTCACTTTCCTCGATTCGACCCAACAATTCTCTTGCTTCGCCTTCATCTTTCTGTTCTTCGATCAATTGAAGGAGGATCTCCATCTCTTCCAGCTCTTTCCACTTCTCTTCCCAAGGCGATAGGCACTCGATTAGGGAGGTTCTTTCTTTCAAAATTTTTTGAGTGGTTTCACCCCCTTCCCAAAAATTTGGTTCTGACATCATCTTTCCAATCTCATCAAGCCGTTTCCTTTTATTCTCAATGTCAAAGATGGCCTCGAAGAATCTCCAAGCGATGATTCATTTCCTTCAAACGTTCCTTCAATTCAACAATCATATCCTTCACCTTCCTTTAAAATCCTTAATATTAAATAACATAAATCAAAAAAAATATAAACATTTTTTTGTAACTTTTTGATATTTTTAAGGTTTTATTAATGGGTCAAACTTTTTTTAGCAGGTTGGCAAGTTCTTCACCAACTAACGCAGGATTCTTAACAACTCGGACTCCTGCCTTCTCCAATGCCTCCATCTTTTCGCTGGCGGTTCCTTTCCCCCCAGAAATAATAGCTCCAGCATGCCCCATCCGTCTGCCAGGGGGAGCTGTCAACCCCGCAATAAAGGCAACCACTGGTTTGCTCACACTCTTCTTAATAAACAGGGCCGCCTCTTCTTCAGCGGTACCGCCGATCTCGCCAATCATGATCAGAGCTTGAGTATCGGAATCTTTTTCGAACAGTCCCAGAAGATCCACATAATTGAGCCCTATGATCTGGTCTCCACCAATACCTACGCAGGTCGACTGCCCAATCCTTCTCTTTGTCAATTGATCGACAACCTCATAAGTGAGCGTTCCGCTCCGTGACATGATCCCAACAACTCCCTGTTTATGAATATATCCTGCCATCACTCCAATCTTACATTTTCCTGGAGAGATGATTCCTGGGGTATTCGGACCAATCAGCTTTGTCTTTCTCTCTTTCAGATACTTCCGGACCATCACCATATCCAGAGTCGGTATTCCTTCTGTTAAACAGACCACCAAGGGCACTCCCGCATCAGAGGCCTCCATAATGGCGTCAGCCGCAAAGGCAGGAGGAACAAAGATGGCAGAGGCATCTGCACCAGTCTCTTTAACGGCCTCCGTCACACTATTAAAAACAGGGATTCCCTCAATCTTCTGTCCTCCCTTGCCTGGAGTCACTCCAGCAACCACCTTTGTCCCATACTCCAACATCTGTTTCGTATGGAAAAGCCCCTCATTGCCTGTAATCCCCTGGACAACCACCTTTGTCTTCTCATCAACTAAAATGCTCATAATGCCTCCAATAAAAATTTATGAGTGTCTAAAGTGTCTAAAGTTTAAAAACAATTTTAGGCACTTTAGACAATTGAAACTCTATTCACTGTCTTTTCAAATATTCCACCACCTTCTGAGCCCCTTCCTGCATGTCAGAAGCAACCATAAAATTGAGGCCCGAATCTTTTAATATCCTTCTTCCCTCCTCGACATTCGTTCCTTCCAATCTCACTACAATAGGAACATTCACCTTCACCTCTTTAACCGCCTCGGTTACTCCCTTTGCAAGAGTGTCACAACGAAGAATTCCACCAAAAATATTGATAAACACAACCTTGACTGCCGGATCAGACATGAGAATCTTGAACCCATTCTTCACCATCTCCGTCGTAGCCCCTCCACCAACATCAAGAAAGTTGGCAGGTTCAGCACCAAAATATTTGATAATATCCATAGTGGCCATCGCAAGCCCTGCACCATTGACCATACAACCTACGCTCCCTTCAAGTTTAATGTAATTAAGATTATATTTTGAGGCTTCAATCTCCAAAGGGGCTTCCTCATTAAAATCCCTGAGGGCAACGATATCTTTATGTCTGAAAAGACCATTGTCATCAAAAATGATCTTGGCATCGAGGGCAATAAAATCTCCTCCTACGGTAAGCACCAGAGGATTGATCTCAGCAAGAAGGCAGTCCTTCTCGTAAAATGTTCTATAAAGACCGGTTACCACACTTCTCAATTTCCCAACCTGGGTGGGCTCAAAACCGAGTCCATATCCGATCTTATTTACCTGAAAAGGTCTCAATGCCACTGAGGGTTCAACCCATTCTTTGACAATCTTCTCTGGTGACTCGGCAGCAACCTTCTCAATTTCCACTCCTCCTTCTCGGCTGGCCATGATCACTGGACACTCCCTTGAGCGGTCAATCACAATACCCAGATAAATCTCTTCCTGAATATCTGCTCCTTCTTCCACAAGCACTTTTCGGACAACCCTACCTGACGGACCTGTCTGATGAGTGATCAGAGTCATACCGAGAATCTCCTTTGCCGCCTTCTCGACTTCTTCAAGACTATTTACAACCCAGATCCCTCCCCCTTTTCCTCGACCACCAGCATGAATCTGGGCTTTTACCACAAGGCGACCCTTTCCAATCCCCTCGGCAATCTTTCTTGCCGCTTCTGGAGTTTCAGCCACCCCTCCTTTGGGAACAGGAACCCCATAACTTTTCAATATCTCTTTGGCCTGATATTCATGAATCTTCATTTGCCTCCTCCCTCTGAAATTTTCCCTCACCCTTTCACTTCCCCCGGCCTGCATACCAGTTCGCTGAGGGAATAGAAAACGAAGGGTTAAAAAAACGGGCATATTATAACGGATTTCAAAGACCTAAAAAAGGGGAAAATAAAGAATGAATTAAATTTTATTGGGGTAGGAATGCGATTATTTAGGCGTGTTCTGAATAAATTATAGAACTACCGAATTGTTCCTAAATAGTGGGTGGTGAGTTGGCGCTTACGGACTTCGGGGTTGGAATAATCGGGAAGAAGCATGGGGGCAACCCGATCGGTGATGATCCCTGCTTCTTCCAATTCTTTATGATATTTACGGACATGGTCCAGAGTCAATTGGCCATCTCTGAATTTTTCTTTCACATAGTTCGCTGCATTTATTCCCGCAATTCTACCAAAAACACAGACATCGAGGAGCGAATTTCCCATTAAACGGTTCTCCCCGTGCACGCCTCCTGAAACCTCTCCCGACGAAAAGAGTCCAGGAATGGTGGTCTCACATTTACTGTTATATTCAAGTCCTCCATTCTGATAGTGAAGCGTTGGATAAACAAGCATGGGTTCTTTGGAGATATCGATTCCGAATCGTTTGAGAAGGATGTATTTGCCTGGGAATTCTTTCTTGACAGCCCCTTCCCCCATCAGAATATCAATCATAGGAGAGTCAAGCCAGATTCCCACCTTACCAGTGGGTGTTGGAATTCCTTTTTTAACATCGATACATTCCCGAATAAAACAGGAGGATTCCACGTCTCTGGGTTCCCGCTCGTTGACAAACTGTTCCCCGTCAATATTGAGGACATTGGCTCCGGCCCCTCTGAACTTCTCAGTAATGAGGATGCCTTCAGCCTGTTCAGGAAAAACAAGACCGGTAGGATGATATTGATAGGTGTGAAGAAAACAGATCTTCACCCCTGCGCGGTATCCGAGCACCACACCATCCCCTGTCGCTCCATAGTGATTGGTGGTCATGAATCCTTGATAGTGAAGCCTTCCGGATCCACCCGTGGCAAGGATGACGGCTTTTGCTTTGACAATAAAATACTCCTCCGTCTCGAGGTTATACAGAACCGCTCCTGCACAGTGACCATGCTCATTGAGAATCAGTTCAACGGCAGGCATAAATTCGAGTACCTTTATGTCAGGTCGGTTTCTTGCTTCATCTCTCAGGGTTCTCATGATCTCTGCGCCAGTGATGTCGGCAGCATAGTGCATTCGCTTACGACAGGTTCCTCCCCCGTGAAGCGATTTAAGCCTCCCATCCGGAAATTTGGTGAACATACAACCGAGCTTTTCCAGCCAGGCCAATACCTTGGGAGCTTCAGTGACAAGGGTGTAAACCAATTCCGGAACATTTTTAAAATGGCCTCCTCCCAATACATCGAGATAGTGATAATAGGGAGAATCTTTTGTTCCTTTTGTTGCCGCCTGGATTCCTCCCTCGGCCATCATGGTATTGGCATCGCCATGCCTGAGCTTTGTTGCAATCGTCACACGGACGCCTGCTTCCTGAGCCATGAGAGCAGCCGCTGTTCCAGCACCACCACCTCCGATGATCAAGATGTCGGTCTCATAATCAATCTTGTTCAAATCGATCTGATCCGGATTAATTCGACTTCGGGCTTCAAGAAGTTGAACCATTTCTGGTTGAATCGCATAACCCTTATTAGGCCCCACCCGGACTTCCGTTCTTGAACCAGGTTTGTAGTCCGGATGATATTTTTCAAGTCGTATTTGTCTCTCCTTCAGGGAGAGCGGAGGAAACTCCTCTCCCCTTCTCTTTGCTTCCACTCGGGCAGGTCGGGTTGCCTCAACTCGCTTGATCAATTGTTTCAACTCGTGGGTGTAAGGCATAAGGTCTCCAACTATAATGCAGTAACTAAAATGACTAAAGTGATCTAAAATGCCTAAAGTTAAAAATCACCCTATCATTGCTGATCACGGATAACTGCCCACTGATTACAAATAGATCTTTTCTTTAGGT
>CAKZKY010000157.1 GCA_937124575.1 uncultured Pseudomonadota bacterium
GCGGAATGGGGACCGAGGACCACAGGAATGCCCAATCGGTTACACCCAGTTCCGATGGAGAAGGCTTTTTGTGAGTAGGCACCCCAGGCCAAGCCAACTGCTCCGACACGGTTGAGAATATAGTCGGCAATGACCTCATAGTTTGCGCGCAAAGGAAGCTTTGCGAAGATGTTGGCTACCTTCATGGCCGCGCCGGTGATATGAGAATTGGCCACACAGCTCCCTACATTAAGGACGCCGCCCGCATCGAAATCGGGTTTAAATCTTTCGTAGATCGTTTTGCCCTCCGCATCCTTCCTGTAACCAGCGGCCATTGCCGCACAGCCGGAGAGGACGACGATATATTTCCGTTTGGCAAACTCTTCGGCAATGTCAACGATTTCTTCGATCTCCTCAGGGTAATTGGAACACCCGACAATGGCGATAATTCCTGGGATGGTTCCCAGAACGATGGGAGCTCCCACCTTTCGGATTTCCACGTCCTGGATGGGGCCTCTTCCCACGCGGATATTGAAGGTGTCCCAGGCTGTAGCCGCCTGCATGATTGTGATGATGGGAATGCTTTTGGGACACTCCTGCTCGCATTTGCCGCAGCCAATGCATTTGGCAAAAAGGTCGGCCATACTTTCGAATTTGCCTTCCCTCACATCCGATGTGGCTGCTGAAATATTAAGAAGGTTAGGGCATACCCTGTCGCAGAGTCCGCATGCTTTGCACTCTTTAGCCAGTTCGGTTGCCTTCTCTTTTGTAGTGATCTCTTTCTTTCTGTCTTTGGCTACGATCGGTAGAACCTTGGCAGCGACCTGCCCAGCCTTGTCCACATCGCGAATGAGCACCTGCTTTTTTTCCTCGGTGATCAACCGGACGATCTCATCCATCTCTTTATGGGTGACATCATCAAGGCCATAACTGATCTTGTCCGAAGTGGCGATCAGAGCGCTTCCTGTTGCCCTGGCAAGATCCGGGATATCGCAACGGACACACTGCTCGTCAGTGATGACCAGATCTGCAATTCCGGTTCTGAGAAAGAATAACTGTTTCGAAAGCGGCCCGATGATCTTGGCTTTGCCCGAATAGCGGATGTTGTCATGGGCCGTACAGCAGATTCCAGTCACTTCCACATCGTCGTAGATACCCATCTTCATAAGTTCATCGATCATCACCGTGGCAACAGCCGCATTATGCCCTACACAGGTGACCACTGGTTTTGACTTATCAACAGCGCCCCAGCCAAGGCCTGCAAGGGGTGTTTCAGCAACGGAGGTTGGGAATTTAAACCCGATGGTCTGGGCGATATCTGCAACTTCCATTGCCACATGGTCGAGCATGCCAATATGAAGCGATTTCGATTCGAAATCGAGATTACTTCCTTCCTGACCCATATGGGTAGAGGAGACCCCATGGATAATCCCTCTTTCTACGTATTCGATACCTTTTCTCAGATCTCCAAGGGTTTCTGGCTTTAAGCCCATGACCGTTCTCATGTGGGGGGCTTCCACGGCTACCTGACCGCCCAGGTCAATCTTATAATCTTGACCGTACTTATCAATGAGATAATCCACCAGATGGCGTGCATGGGCTCCGTGGGCTGAACAACCCATGAGAGAGAACATCAATGCCCATCTCCCCTGCTGGCCGGAGATGTTGATCCCGCAGGCGCCTTTTTTCTCTCCGGTAAGATCGCATTTTCCAAAGGTGCAAAAACAGCAGAGGTCACAAAAAGGGGCATAAAAGGGTTTATAGGTCTTGAGCAACCTCATGTCCCATCGCCGCAAATCGGACATTTCTGGCATGGGGGTGGGACCAATAGGTTCCCAGTTATCTTCTGCCCTGATGGTCTTGTTAATCTCGTCCTGTTTGACTTTTCCTTTGCTCATGGGTGACTCCTTTCAGGAAATTATTTTTTTAACCAGCTTTAAACTTTCCGGGTGGCGCATGATCACCAGATTTGCGCCCGCGAGGATCAAAGTGAATGCTGTGATGGCTTCCCAGAGGATGCCCTGGGTCTGATCCTCTCTAGCCTCCTTTGTCTTCCAGCACTCCTTGCCGATGTTGGCAACGATGGGCATCTTCATCATCTCATCGTTATGGACAACGGCAACCTGTTTGACACGCTCCATGATCGAAAAAGAGTAGTCAATCCCGTAACCAATGGCTGCAGAGAGGGGATCGATCGCCATCTTATCTTTTGGGAAGAATTTGGTCAGTTTCACGTTGAGCTCTTTACAAAGGTTGATGTCGAGAGGGCTCTGAGGGATAATCCCGTGACCTCCTTCTAAAGCGGCTTTGGCGATCTCTTCATAGTTTTCTTTCACCAGGGGGCCGAGGATGAGGTTTTTGCCTTTGCAGACCTTGGCGATTTCAACGAGAGCCTTGGCATCCTTATCTTTATCTCCGATCCCCATGACGACCAGAGGGACAGCAATCTGATCTGCGATCTTCTTCACATTTTCTGCGATTTGAGTTGCATCGAATTGATCGCTGTCTAGACTCGCCAGATAGAGAGAGATGAGGTCTGCACCAAACTGTTTGACAGATTTGTTTGCCCAGGCGACCGGATCGGCAATGACATCCGAGTAGGCAGAACGAAGGTGTTCTGGCCAACCCTCCGGTGGGGTGTCGAAGACCTCCAGGGCAAATCGGACGGGTGCTCCTACCTGTCCTTCAAAACCATGGAAGGGGAGGGTTTTTTCACCCCCAAGCTTAACCATTTTTCCTTCTGTTCCGATGGTTACTTCTTTGATTTCTCCCTTATAGGGTTCAAAAAAGTCGTTCAATTGCATAAAAGCCTCCTTTTCATTTCAAATGGCACGAATGAAAACAAATGATTCGAATACTCATGTGGTTCGTTTTCATTCTCGTTTGATCAGGTTTCCAACCAAGAATGGGAGTAGAGCGATCTTCCCATCAATACATTGACGGTCTTAATAATGTCAGCCTCTTTTTTGGGAAGGCCTGATGTATCCAGTTCTTCATCCATCGCCTGATAGATGAGATTCTTAATATCCTGTAATCCTCCTCTCATAAGGGCTACCAGTTCTTCATCGAAACTGTCCACGATAGCAGAGAAGCAGTTATATCTTTCGAGCATGACGAGACAGACACGATTTAAGATCCCCCTCAGGTGCTCTGGCGTACCATTGGAGAGGTTGGATAGACCTAAGGTGGATTTGGCACCCGGGCAGATATCTGGCAGGATCTTCATAAATTCAAAGAGTTCCACCACCTGGGGCTGGTCCACTGAGATGGGCATCATGATAGGGTCAACCCATATCCTCTCGTTGGGGATACCGATCTCATTGGCGTAAGCAACGGTCTCCATGATGGCTTCGGCCCTTGAGGAAGAGTCAGTAGGAATTCCCGCATCGATCAGTACCGAGACGACGACATCGCAATTATATTTTTGGGCCAGCGGAAGCATCTTCTCTTTGCTCTCCTGCTTGCCTGAGGCCGAGTTGATCAGGGGAGGGATTTTACATACAGAAAGGCCAGCTTCCATGGCGATCGGGTTGGTGGTATCCAACGAAAGGGGTTTGTTGACTACTTCCTGAACGACTCCTACCAGCCATTTCATCACATCTGGGTCTTTTCTTGCCGGGCCGACATTGAGGTCGATATAGTCGGCTCCTGCTTTGGCTTGTCGAATGGCTAAATCCTGAAGTGGTTTCTCGTCTCTTGTCTTAATGGCTTCCGATACAACTTTCGATAGAATATGAATGTTTTCACCTATCAGTATCATAATCCCTCCTCCTTTTTACCTCATTAGAAATAATGACCCACTACTCTTCAGTGGTGTTACATTTCAGAATTATTCCGGCGGAACTTAATGGCCGCTGGAATTTCTAATGGGGTTAACGAAATATTTCACAATGTATTGTAAAACCTTTTCCAAAGGCTTGCCAATGAAATTTATCGAGATTTGGCAAAAATCCCGAAATTCTCCAATTACCCGGATTAACAGCAACGATCCCCGTATCGTCTAAAAAAGCAACGGCTATCGTATTTATATCTTATCACCTAACCGTTACGAATGACAAAACGGGCCTCTTAGCCAAAATCCAGTTCTTTTAGGTATTCGAAACCCTTATTCTCATGGCAATATCCATGCCAGAGCCTCTTTTATTTTTGTAACAGAGGGACTCGACTCTTCCAGATTTAAGATGGGAACCCCTCTCAGTTCATAGTCAATTATTTGCTCATCCTCGGGAATGATTTTGAGAAGATTGAGATTCAGTTTTTTCACTTCCTCCAGTACCTGAGAAGGAGTTTCATGGACGACTCGGTTGATGAGCAAGTAGGTCTTTTTGATATTAAGACCCAATTCGCCAACCAGATCCTCCAGTTTTTTGCATGTCCGGATTCCTTTCAGGGAGGGATCGGAGACAAGGAGCAGGACGTCCAGACTTCCGTTCGTTCTTCTTGAGATATGTTCCATGCCGGCTTCGTTATCAATGACCACATGTTTATAGTTGGAGGCAAGTTTCTCAATGTAATTGCGGATCACTGTGTTGGGATAACAGTAACAGCCCGGTCCCTCACCCTGTCCCATACTCAGGAGATCGAATCCTTTCTCCTCAACCAGAATTTCGGAGAGTTTGGAGTCAATCAACGACTCTTTTACAATCCCAGTAGGAAGGTTCTCTTTATCCTTTAGAAAAGTATCGAGAACCTTCCCAACCGTGCTATCCACCTTGACACCGAGAGCATCGCCGAAATTGGCATTGGGGTCTGCATCCACAGCGAGAATAGGTTTATCGTTTTTCTTAAGAAGATAACGGAGGATCAGAGCTGCAATCGTTGTCTTCCCCGTTCCTCCTTTGCCTGAAACTGCAATCTTCATGCTTCGTCCTGTTGTCTTATAGTCACATAGTCTCTAAATCTGTCTTTTTATTTTTTGACTATTGGACGATTAGACTATCCGACTATTTAATTCCTGCAGCGATTTTTGCTGCCTTGACCGTATTCATCATGAGCATGGTGATGGTCATGGGTCCGACTCCGCCTGGTACCGGAGTGATCGCACTGGCCTTCTCTTTGACGCCATCGAAATCGACATCGCCGCACAGTTTGGCCTTCCCTTCGGGAGTCATCCCGATCCGGTTAACGCCCACATCGATCACAACCACCCCTTCTTTGACCATATCTGCCGTAACCGCTTTTGGTTTACCAGCAGCAACGATAAGAATGTCTGCCCTCTTTGTATGGAAAGCCATATCCTTTGTGCCGGTATGGCAGATTGTAACTGTTGCGTTGGCTCCTTTCTGTTTCTGAAGGAGAATATTGGCGATTGGCTTTCCGACAATGTTGGACCGCCCCACGACAACGACTTCTGCACCATCGATCTTTGCTCCAGAGCGGATCAGAAGCTGCTGAATCCCAGCGGGTGTGCAGGGAAGAAAATCGGCCTCGCCAATCATCAATTTTCCTACATTGACAGGATGGAAACCATCTACATCCTTCTTCGGGTCAATGGCATAAAGAATCTTGGTTTCATTGATATGCTTAGGCAGAGGTAACTGGACCAAAATACCGTGGATCTTTGGATCCTTATTATACTTGTCAATCAGGGCAAGCAATTGCTCCTCGGTGATCGACTCAGGTTGGTTATCCTGGATGGAATAAAACCCCAATTCCTTAGAGGTCTTTTGCTTGGCTGTGACATAGCTTACCGAAGCAGGATTTTCTCCCACTAAAATGGTTACCAGTCCTGGAGTGACGTTGTATTTCTCTTTAAGCTGGACGACCTCCTGTTTCAATTCTTCACGAATCTGCTGAGCAACCTCATTTCCATTGATCAATTTCGCCGCCATCTTTTTACCCCCTTTAAAAATTGAGAATGTGTCTTGATTTAGTTATTCAAATCGTTTTTTTACAATCCGATCTTAACCTTCCGTTCGTTCAAGGTGCTCGATTTTCTGACCCCAATGTTGAGAAGGATTGCGTTGGGAGTCCTCTCTCCCCACTTTTTATAGTGATCTTGAAGTAGACTGAAGTGTCAACGCCATTTTTCAAAAGGTTGGCCTCTAACTTCTGGAAAGTTGTTTTAACATCGGAGGTGTGAATGTGGATCCCTGCTTTCATAGCGGTCTAAAGGGAGGTTCTCCCCCCTCGTAAAAAATCTTTCTTTTGCCGGGCGAGAGGAATCAAATGCTTCGGCATTGATGTTCGATATAAACTCTCTTCCCAGTTGACACAGAACAGGATCTGGACCGAATCACACAAAAAGAGGCACGGCAGTGCCGTGCCTCTTTTTCATCTTTAAAATAGCCCAATAACTTTGCCCGTTTTCACATCGACATCAACTCTGCGGAAGGCAGGGTCAGAGGCTGTTCCAGGCATCAGACTGATAGTTCCAGCCATAGGGCAGAGGAACTTTGCGCCGGAAAAGACCAGGATATCCCGGATAGGAAGAACCCATCCCTTTGGCACTCCCTTCTTGGTCGGGTCATGGGAGAGCGAGAGGTGGGTTTTGACCATCATGGTCATGTAGTCTTTCATCTCTGGGTTGGCTTCAAAGCGTTTGGCTTTAGCTTCGGCTTCAGGTGTCCAGGAGACTCCATCGGCTCCGTATACTTCCTTCGCAATGATTTCCACTCTCTGCCTTAATGGTGTTTCAAGAGGATAGAGAAATTTAAAGTTATTCTTCTCATTACAGGCTTCGAGCACGACATCGGCTAATTCCAGTGCCCCTTCTCCACCCTTGAGCCAGTGTTCTGAAGTGGCCACGCGGGCACCTGCCTGTTCGGCCGCTTTGCGGACAATGGCAATCTCATCTTTGGTGTCAGTATGGAAAGCATTGACGCATACGACCGGGTTGATCCCAGCTTTCTTGATGACACCGATGAGGTGAACCATATTAGCGCACCCTTTTTCAACAAGCGCTAAATTTTCTTTGGTATACTCATCTGGAAGTGGTCTTCCAGGAACGACAGTTGGTCCGCCACCATGCATCTTCAATGCCCTGACCGTTGCCACCAAGACAGAGACATGTGGTGTAAGACCGCTCAATCGGCATTTCACATTCCAGAATTTCTCGAATCCAATATCAGCCGCAAATCCGCTTTCGGTCACATTATAATCGAACATTTTTAGAGCAATCCGATCACCAATGATGGAGGATTGTCCAACAGCGATATTCGCAAAAGGTCCAGCATGAACAAGGATCGGTTGGTATTCGACAGAAGTCATTAGAGTGGGATTGATTGTATTTCTCATCCATGCGGTCATGGCTCCGGCGACTTCAAGGTCCGACGTGGTTATGGGATTGCCTTTCTTATCATAGGCGACCGTTATTTTCCCAATCCTTTCACGAAGATCCTTTAAATCCCGAACAATAGAAAGAATGGCCATTAGTTCAGAACTGACTGCAATGGCGAATTTGGATTGCATCAAAAAGCCATCCATCTTACCACCAAGCCCAATGATGATATTCCGCAAGGATTGAGCACAGAAGTCCATGACCCAGCCCATTTCGACATTGGTGGGGTCCACATCGAGACGTTTTAACCCCCTTTTGGCTAATTCAGCGTCGTCATAGTTTCTTTCGTGTTGCATTCTCGATGTGAGGGCGACCATAGCCAAATTATGAGCATTGACGATATCGTTGATGTCTCCGGTACACCCCAAGGAGAATTCCGTCATCGGGATGAGCAGTGCCTTTCCACCTCCGGCAGCGGTTCCTTTGATGTTCATGGTTGGCCCGCCAGAAGGCTGTCGAAGAACGGCACCTACATTTTTTCCCCTCTTACCAAGCCCCTCAATTAAACCCAGACTGGTCGTAGATTTCCCTTCACCGAGAGGAGTCGGTGTAATCGCTGTGACTTCAATATATTTCCCATCAGGTTTATCCTTCAAACGATCAATGATCTTCATGAAATCGAGTTTGCATAATTTTCCCATAGGGATGACTTCATCTTTTTTAAGTCCCAACTTTTCCTGCCATTCCTCTACAGTAGGCATATTCTCTTCGGCAATTTCTGCAATCTGCCAATCCGCCAGCTTTCTCGGGTCTGCATCAATATACTTTTGTGAAATCTTAAATCCCATTCTTCACGCTCCCCCTTTCTTTTTATTTTAACTTTAAATCTTAAATTTGATTCTAAACTTTAAACTTCTTAATTCCCCCCTTTCTTTTTATAAAAATTTTTATGTTGTTAAATTGTGATAACAGTCACAATGTAGTCATGGATACTAAAATAATAGCCTTTTTTTGTCAAGGGAATTTTTTGTATAAAAAAGAGAGTGATGCAATTGTTTTTAATATGTTGAAATTATTGATGAATTTATTGTTTTTTGTTTAGTGAAAAGTGATGAAAGGGATCTCGAAAAAGAATATATTTTTATTCACGTTAACATCTTAATTTTTGATGATAGTAACAGATTGAAAATATTAAAGCTTTATTATTTTCCGTCGAAAAGGAATTTTTTTAGAGATTTTTTATCCATTTTTGAAAGGCCCAATTCTTTGATTCCTCTTCCGCTTTTCCAGTAATTGGTTCGGTTGATAACCGAGCAAAGTTGTATGACAGCATTGTGGGTTGGGGTAGGAATGCCCAGAAGATTACCCAAGGTGGATACAAGAACCATCCCATATGGGACGTCCTCTGTAACATAGCGATCTTTCAGGTGTTCAGGACCCTTCATCTTAATCCCTGCATAGATTCCGTCCTTTCCAAAAGCAGCATCCATGCTTGTGTTAAGGATTCGATAGCGGCACTCTTCTTCGGTTTCGCCGAGGTTATAATTCTTGAAATCGAGATTGTCCCAGTGGTGAAGCTTATATCCCATGGCTTTGCAGATCGAAAGTCTTTCTTCATTGAGAGATTCGAATGCCCTTGCCACAGAGGGGGTCATCCCCTCGGCATAGAGATAGAATTCACCTTTTGAATGTTCAATCCGGGTAGCACTCAATAACGTTGCCACTGGATGAACAATGGGGTTGGGATTATTGATTGCGGCTTCAAGTACATCTCTGGCAGGCATGATGGTGGGATAGAACTGTTTCAATTTTGGCATGATCTCTTCCGTTCTTTTCGCAGGAAAGACTCCAGTTGGAAGAATTACTGCATGAATGAAAACAGAAACATGGCCTGGACTTTTAAGTCGGGTGCCATAGGGAAGGGTGCAACTTTCAGCAAAGGCAACTTCCTTCTTCACCTTTTTCTGTTTAAAGATCTTGACAAATTCGAGGCTTCCTCCGGACCCGGGCATCAGGATGATGATCTGACCATCCTGGACAAAAGGGGCACAGAATTCAGCCATTGTCTTATGTCCAAAGGCAGGGGTGATGACGAAGATGACCTCGGCCTCTTTGATGGCTTGTTGAATATCGGTGGTGGCGAGATTCAATTTGGCTGTCCCATCAATCGAAACACCATCAATGCGAATCTCTTTTGTACGGAGGACTTTTTCAAATGATTCCGCAAACTGAGGAAGCTCAAAGAAGTTGACTTTATAACCAGCCAAGGCGAGATTGGCTGCCACCGCATGCCCGCCATTTCCTCCCCCCAGTACTGCGATGAGGTCCTTCTCCATATAACTACCTCCAATAAAAGGTCAAAAGGGTTAAGGCAATTCAGTCTGAATCAATTTTGAGTATTGATGATGCCCGATTTAATTCTAACCGATCGTTAAAGAAACAACTAATAGAAAAAATAATTACCCCATTTCATTTAAAATGGCAAGGGTTGAAAAACGATTCCTTTGGATTTAATATAGATAGTGAGCCTATCAATAAGAAGGAGGTAGAGCGATGAAAACGAATCGGATCATTCCCATCATTTTCATACTGGGTTTGGTTGTTGGGGTCAACGGTTTGTCAGGAGCACAGGAGTTGAATTTGAGAGAATATAGTGCTTTGATTGTAAAAGATCTCGAAATTCCCCCTGGATCTCCAGCCCCTGAATCGGCAGGGCCTCTGGCTGCCGATAAGGTGGTCTATCAGGTTAAAAGATATTCTGAGAAATACAGCCTCTTTGATATCATCGCCAAAGAAGGAAGCAAAGGGGCTATGGATGTCCCTCCGGGAAAGAAAGTCCTCATTCTGAAAGGAGAGGTTAAAGAATATACAAGGGCATCCGTAGGAAGACGGATCGGCCGCTCTTTTATCCCAGGAGGCGAGTTCACGGGGACGTCTGCGTTTACAGCCCAATACCAGTTCATCGACAAAGAGACTGGCAAAGTGGTCTACGAAACCAGTTTAAGAACGACCTCGACGGGTACTGAGGATACTGTTGAATATGCCATGGACCGAAACGGCGAAGCCCTTGCTAAAACGATCATGAAATTAAAAGGAAGGTAAACCGAAGTAAGAATTACTTTTTCATCACATCTCAAATATTAATCGTTATAACTACCCCAACGCTTACCTTTGATATTTTAAGATGGCCTGATGGGCTGGGTTTCGAGGGCTTTCCTGGGCCTATCCATGCGTACGTAAAAATCTTTCCGCTCGTAGAATGTGTAAAACTCTCTTTACTTTAGGAATTTTTAAAAATGTCACAGGTTCGAATGGATGAGGATATTTCTACTTCATTTTGGGAATTACTGATTTCGGACTTCGAACTTCAACAATAAGGGTTCAGAGCCCCTATCAGAAAACCACCTCACGTATTCGTAACGAGATCCACTAAAAAATGGTAGTGGCCAGATTCGAGCAAGGCGGTGGTCTAATGTCTGTGGCATGAAAACGCTCATTCTTAGGGTATAAAAATCCACTCCATGGGCGTAGGTGACTTTATGCTCTTCCTTGAATCAATGCGATTTACTTTCGCCGCTTCGTAAGTTAATCACCGAACGAAGACCAATTTTTTTATACGTTGATCGAGCAGCCCCTCTCCATAAGGAGGAGAACGTACTTTTTCATGGAGATGGATTGTTTAAAATTGGGATATATTTTGTCTTTAACCATAAAAATATTACAATGGTTAAATATATCCATTATTTTTTGAAAGAGCTTTGAAGAATTGCTTTTCTCTTCCTGATTACGGGTTATAGGTCATCGTATTTTTCTGAATTCATATACCCAAACATAGGCTTCTGAGACAACGATTTGCCTTAAAAGGAGTGTGCGAGTTAACATTATTTTATGGACACATTGACTCATGTGGTTACTGGCGGCGTCATTGCCAAGGCCATCAATGACCAAAGGATCGGACACTGGGGGATGGTGGCTGGTCTGGCAATGGGTGCTTTTCCAGATGCAGATTTTGTCCTTGGCTTCTTCAAACGCCAACTTTTCCTCCAGTATCACCGGGACTTTACACATTCCTTCCTTCTCATCCCTTTTTATGGACTCTTTTTCAGCTGGCTCTTTGTAAAGATATCGAAACGGCCTCATTTCTGGAGCTTTTACAAAATCTTTCTATATGTTCTGCTAAGCCATGTTTTTCTCGACCTGCTCACCTCTTATGGGACGATGATTTTCTCTCCTTTTTTTGAG
>CAKZKY010000158.1 GCA_937124575.1 uncultured Pseudomonadota bacterium
AAAAAATAAGGCATATTTACGAAAATAAACTGAAGCCACGTCTTAAGAAGATTCTGATCGGAGTTGCCATCTTCTTTGTCGTTTTCACTCTGGTTGGGTTTTTCGTTATTCCTCCTATCTTAAAATCGGTTTTAGTTAAAAAACTTTCAGAGGGCCTCCGTCGCGAGGTCACGATACAACAAATTAAAATCAACCCCTATACGCTTTCTCTAACGATCAGAGGATTTCAGGTGAAGGAACCCAAGGGTCCAGAGACCTTTCTCTCCTTTGATGAACTTTTCGTCAACCTCCAGAGCTTTTCTGCGCTGAGAATGGCTCTCATCCTTAAGGAAATCCGATTAACCAAACCTTACTTCCGCATCCATCGGAACGAAGATGAATCCTATAACTTTTCCGACCTGATTGCAAAAAAGGAGCCCCAGCCATTAGAGAAACCAGCCGAGAAACCGAAGCCCCTGCGGTTCTCCCTCAATAATATTCGGATCGAAAACGGAAGTATTGATTTTTGGGATGGGCCGAAACAGACCAAACATATGGTCAAGGAGATCAATATCGGGGTTCCCTTTCTTTCCAACATTCCTTCTCAGATTGATATCTTTGTGCAGCCTGCCTTTTCAGCCAAGATTAATGAGACTCCCTATCGGCTTGAAGGCAATACCAAACCGTTTCGCGATACCCTTGAAACCGTTTTTGACATCAATATCGTTGACTTGGACATCCCTTATTATCTTGCCTATTTCCAAGTGAAATTGAATTTCAGGATCGTCTCCGCCTTTCTCGATACTCAGATAAAGATTTCATTTGTCCAGCATAGGGATAAACAACCCTCGCTGACCGTAACCGAGAATGTCTCATTAAAAAAGGTGGCGCTGGATGATAACAAGAAAAACCCCTTGTTCCGGCTTCCCCTGCTCGAGATCGGGATTGCTCCCACAGAACCACTCAAAAAGATCATTCATCTGTCAAAAATCTCCATCCAATCCCCGGAACTTGAGGTCAAACGGGGCTCGGAAGGTACCTTAAATATCGAAAGAATTCTTCCCACAAAGCAGAAACCTCCGCCTTCTCCTATAACCGAGCAGAAGGAGGAGCAGGAGAGCCTATCCATTGATATTGATGAGATCGAGCTTACTGGTGGGAAGGTCTCTTTCACGGATCAGTCGACTAAAAAGCCCTTTAAAACGATTTTGAATTCGATCGATTTAAAGGTTGTCCACTTTAGCAACGGGAAGGATAAGAAGACCGCTTATTCCTTTTCCCTTGCCTCTGAGGCTAAGGAGAAGATCGATCTCGAAGGAGAATTGTCGCTGGAGCCTTTGTGGACAGAGGGCAAGTTCGAGATGAAATCGGTTCCCCTGATGAAATATTCACCCTATTATCAGGATCAAGTTCTCTTCAACATTGAGGAGGGCCGTATTGATTTCTCAACCCGCTACAGATATGCGAAGGGAGAGAAGGAGCCTGAAATCACGCTTTCAGGAATGTCCGTCGTTCTCAATGCCTTGAGGCTTAAAAGAGAGGAAGAGAAAGAAGACTTTTTAAAAATCCCTCTTCTTTCAGTGAAAGATACCTCTGTGGATGTTACCCAGAAGAAGTTGACGGTGGGCACCTTTTCAACAGAAAGAGGAATGCTCACTTTGAATCGCCTGAAAAATGGAGAATTGGATCTGATGAAACTCCTCCCTCCTTCGCCACCGGAAAAGGGCGCTCCCGTTCAGGAGAAAGAGAGGTCAGAGGAGAAACCGTGGATTTTAACATTGAACAACCTTTCGATGGATCAATTTACGATAAAGATGGGAGATCAAGCGCCCTCCCAGCCCATCGGGCTTATGATAGAAAAGATGACCCTGAAAGGCGAAAACCTCTCAACCGCAAAAAATGCACAGGGGAAGTTGTCTCTCAGTTTCCTCTTAGACCAGACAGGGGCTTTTTCCACTCAGAATAAGGTTAGCCTTGACCCTCTTGGGATCGAAGGTTCATTGGAGATCAAGCGTATCATCTTAAACAAATATGCCCCCTACTATCAGGATAGCTTCCTCTTCGATATCCATGAAGGAGAGCTCGACTTTTCCAGCAATTATCAATACCGAAAGGCAGATAAAGATACGGTTACAAAACTTTCGAACCTATGGGTTTCATTAAGGAGCCTCAAGTTGAAGAAGAGGGGTGAGCCAGAAACCTTTGTTGACATTCCGTCCCTCACGGTTAAAAATACTGGGCTCGATCTCAATCAAAAAGAGGTTTCAATCGGAGAGTTTTCAACTCAGAAAGGGACGCTCCTCATCCGCAGATTTAAAGACGGAAAGCTCAACCTGCAGACTCTATTCGTAGAATCTGATCCGAGAGGTGTGAAACAGACCGAAAAACAGGTCTCGGAAAAGTCCAAACCCGCTGAGAAACCATGGCTGATCAAAGTGGGGCAGATCTTGTTGGACGATTATACGATCAAGGCAGTGGATCAGGCACCTGCAGAACCAGTCAACCTGGTGATGGATCAACTCCGGCTGAGAGCCGATCGGCTTTCTACTGCTGAGGGCCAGAAGGGTAGTGCAACTCTGGATTTGCGGTTAAATCAAAAAGGGACCATTTCAACCGAAGGAACGATCGAATTGAACCCCGTTTCAGCAAGATTGAAACTGAATTTGAAGGAGATTGAGATCAAACCCCTTCAGCCATACTTCACAGAAGAGGTGAAGGTGTCGGTCACGGATGGGGCTGTTTCAACGACGGGAAATCTCACTCTGGGATTTTCGGATAAAAATGAACTTCAGACGACCTATCAGGGGAATATTTCCTTAACCCGCTTTGCCTCCATTGATAAAAAGAATGCCGAGGATTTTCTGAAGATGGAGGCCCTTGTGCTGGATGACCTCCGTTTTGACTCAACTCCATTCTCAGTGGCCATTAAGGGGATATCGTTAAATAACTTCTACGCCCAAGTGATGGTCAATCCGGACGGGACTCTCAATCTCCAGCAGATCTTCGGGAAAGAGGAAGTCAAAAAGGAGTCCCCTCCACCGAAGGAGAAGGCCCCGGCTCCTCCGCCCGAGAAGAAAACTCCAGAACCTTCCAGAAATATCAAGATCGAAACCGTCACCCTGCAGGGAGGAAGAGTCCATTTCTCCGACAAATCGGTTCAACCCGATTATTCGGCTAAACTGGTTGAGATTGGAGGAAGAATCACAGGGCTCTCCTCCGAAGAGATTTCCCGGGCCGATGTGGAGCTCCGAGCAAAGCTCGACGAATATGCTCCGCTTGAAATCACAGGGAAGATCAATCCCTTGAAAGAAGATCTCTTTATTGACCTGAAAGTTCGATTTAAAGATATGGAACTCAGCCCAATGACTCCTTATTCTGGGAAATATGTTGGATACACGGTTGAGAAAGGAAAACTTTCTCTCGACCTGAAATATCTGATTGATAAGAGAAAACTCGATGCTCAGAATCAAATTTTCATGGACCAGTTCACTTTGGGCGAAAAGGTAGAGAGCCCCCATGCCACGAAGTTGCCTGTAAAGCTTGCCATTGCCCTTCTTAAGGACCGAAAAGGAGAGATAAAACTGGACATCCCAGTTACAGGAAGTCTCGATGACCCAAAATTCAGCGTTTGGGGAATCATCCTGAAGATTCTCATCAATCTGATTGCGAAGGCTGCTACCTCGCCTTTTGCCCTTCTGGGAGCAATCGTTGGAGGTGGAGAAGAGACGAGTTTCGTCGAGTTTGATTATGGAAGTATCCATCTCGCAGAACCCAATGCTAAAAAACTGGAAGCCATTGCCAAAGCCCTCTTTGATCGGCCTTCCCTTAAAATGGACGTCGAGGGCCATGTGGATATGGAGAAAGACAAGGAAGGATTAAAACAGGTTCTTTTTCAAAGGAAACTGAAGGCACAGAAATTACGCGAAATGGTCAAGAAAGGCGAGACGGTCCCTTCTGTAGATGAGGTGAAGATTGAAAAACAGGAGTATGAAAAGTATCTGAAGATGGCTTATAAAGAGGAGAAGTTTCCAAAGCCCAGAAATGTTTTGGGCATGGCGAAGGATATTCCTGCCCCTGAAATGGAGAAGTTGATCCTGACCCACATCGAAGTCAAGGAGAGTGACCTGAGAACCCTTGCCTCGCAACGGGCGATGAAAGTCAAAGAGGCCATCGTCAAATCCGGGCCAGTTGAACCGGAGCGAATCTTCGTTTTGGAGCCGAAATCCCTGGCACCGGAAAAGAAGGAGAAACTGAAAGATAGCCGTGTCGATTTTAAGTTGAAATGATCTATGTTTCTTTGGCGATTGAGTGGTTGACATTGCATTATCACTTCTTCTCAAGAAGAACCCACCCCGCCTCTCCTTATAACTCCACCTGACCCCTCTTATTGTAAGAGGGGGAAGATGGAAGGGGGCGTTAGATGGAGAGGTGTGGAGGTGTTAAAAAGTGGATATACCCGCACAAAAACCGGAAGAACATGATCCCGAAAAGTCAATTTAAGTAAGTTCAGAAAGGAGGATCTAAAGATGTTAAAAGAGTTCAGGGAATTTGCGATGAGGGGAAATGTGTTGGACATGGCAGTTGGGATCATCATTGGTGCAGCTTTTGGTACGATTGTCAACTCACTCGTCCAAGATGTGATCATGCCACCGATTGGTCTGCTTTTGGGGAATGTTGATTTCTCGAACATCTTTGTTGTCCTCAAAGAGGGCAAGACGGCCGGGCCATATGCCTCATTGGCTGCTGCGAAATCCGCAGGGGCGGTGACCATCAATTTCGGAGTGTTTGTAAATACCATCATTAGCTTTATTATCGTTGCTTTTTCTGTGTTTCTACTCATTCGGACGATCAATCGATTGAGGCGGGAGAAAGAGGCTCCACCTCCTGTGCCAACGACCAAAGAGTGTATCTACTGCTTCAGCTCCATTCCGATTAAAGCAACCCGTTGCCCTCAGTGCACCTCTGAACTGAAAGGGGGTTGAACACCGTTAGAAAGTTTATGACTTTCCAACGGTAGAGTTCACACGGGATTTTAAACCCCGTGTTCGCTCAAAAGGAGATTAACTCATCATCGCTACAATCCGCATGTCTTTTTAATGGGGTAAACAGAAGGGCGGAAAGGGAGAAGGTAATGTTTTCGCAAATTATCCATTTCTTCAATACCGGTGTCTGGGAAATCCGGTTAAAAGAGTTGCATCCCATCCATGGTTTTTTCATTAAAGCTCTGCGCATTCTCCTTTTGGCCATCCGGGGGTTTTTTAGGGACCGCTGTCAGAAGACCGCCTCGGTCTTGACCTATTATTCTCTGCTCAATATCGTTCCGGTTGTTGCTGTGGCCTTCGCCATTTCAAAAGGATTCGGCCTTGAGAAGATGATTGAGAAACAAATTTTCCAAGTGGCGGAAAAGGCAAATTGGCAGGCGGATATCACCAATCAGATTCTCGCTTTTTCCCACAACCTTCTCAATCAGGCCAAAGGAGGGGTGATTGCCGGTGTCGGCGTGGTGTTGCTTTTCTGGACGGTGATTTCCATCCTTGGAAAGATTGAAGAATCGCTCAATGAGATATGGGAGGTAAAAAAATCGAGGACCATTGTAAGAAAATTTAGTGATTATATTGCTATCATGGTCTTCGCTCCAGTGCTCCTGATCATTGCCAGCAGTGCAACGGTCCTCGTGGCCAGCCAAGTGAAGGTGATCATTCAAAAGATCGCCCTCTTGGGTGTTTTTAGTTCGCTCATCTTTTTTCTATTGAATCTGCTGCCCTATGTGTCCATCTGGGCCCTATTGACCATGGTCTATCTGGTGATGCCCAATACTCGAATTCCACTGAGGGCGGCCATTGTTGGGGGGATTTCTGCAGGTACGATCCTTCAAGTGGTTCAGTGGATATATATTAAATTTCAGATCGGAGCCGCCAGTTACGGTGCGATTTATGGAAGTTTTGCTGCCCTGCCTCTTTTCCTGGCGATGCTTCAGATGAGTTGGATGATCGTCCTTTTCGGAGCCGAAGTTTCCCATGCCAGCGAGTACTATGAGACCTTCGGATTTCAGCCCGACTATTCCCGGGTCAGCATCTCTGCAAAAAAAAGGTTTGCCCTTAAGATCTTCCATCTGTTAACGCAAAAATTTTCGAGAGGAGAAAAAGCATTAAGCGCGTTACAGATTGCGAAGCAATTAGAAATTCCTTTTCCACTGGTGCGGCAACTCCTCCATGAATTAATGGAGGTCGGATTGGTCGTTGAAACAGTAGGCACAACGAAACACGAGGTTGCCTTCCAACCCGGCCGTACGATTGAATACCTGAAGGTGAAAGATGTTCTCGATGCCTATGAGCAGAGAGGGCTGACCTATGAGGTTGTTTCTCCATCCGATCGGACGGAAAGACTCTCGGAATTGCTGAAAAATCTCTCAGAGGCGATCGCCAAGGCGCCTGGGAATGTCGTTGTAAAGGAGATTTAGGAAGAACACAGGAAGCAGTGGATACAAGGAAGATCAAAAACGTTTTTCCCCTAGTGTTGTTTTTGAGTTTGGTTGTTATCTCCTCGATAGGCAATCCGGAACCTTCCTCTGCTCAGAATAGCCGAAAGGACTCCATTTCAGTTGGAGGGTTGGAACGAACTTATTCCATTTATATCCCTTCTTCCTATGAACCAACAAAGCCGATTCCTACGCTCTTCCTCTTTCACGGAGGCGGAGGAACAGGCCAGCTCATCGAGACGCTAACGCTGAGCAGATTTAACCGCATCGCGGACAGAGAAGGGTTCATCGTCCTCTATCCGGATGGGATTGAAAAACATTGGAACGACGGGCGAGGAGTTCAGGCTTTTCGTGCCCATCGGGAAAATATTGATGATGTCGGCTTCATATCCGCCTTGATAGACCACCTCATCAGAACTTTCAATGTTGATGCAGTTCGAATCTATGCGGCAGGGATTTCCAATGGCGGCCAGTTTTCACAGCGGTTGGCCTGTGAACTCTCCGATCGAGTGGCGGCCATCGGGGTGGTAGCCACACAGATGCCGGAGCATCTTACTTCTTCCTGTGCTCCGAAAAGGCCTGTCTCTCTATTGATGATCTGCGGAACAGAGGATCCAATTGTGCCCTGGGAAGGTGGTGAGATTGGTTTCAGATCGGGCCAAAAGTTCGGAAGGGTACTCTCGGTTTCCGAATCGATTCGGTTCTGGACAACGAAAAACAAGTGTCCTTCCTCTCCAATGATCACCTATGAGCCGGATAGGGACCCAAAGGATGGCACACGGATCCATAGGGCAATTTATGGTCCGTGCAGCCAGGAGACCGAAGTCGTTCTCTATACGGTTGAGGGAGGAGGACATACCTGGCCTGGAGGGTATCAATATCTTCCTTCTGGAATCATCGGAAGGACGAGTCGGGATATCGATGCCAATGAGGTGATATGGGATTTTTTTAAAAGGCATATCCTGCGGTAAGAATTTTTTACACGTTATGGCAAATTTTATGAAAATGAGATATAAATATCAACTTATAATAGAGTGGTGAAAGAGCTTCCAGGAGGAAATATCTTTTTGAAAAAGATCGCCATAAAGGGGACAGGGTCCTATTCACCGGAGCGGGTTGTTCCGAATTCCTACTTTGAGACGATTCTCGACACCAGTGATGAATGGATTACGACTCGAACCGGAATCAAAGAGCGAAGGATGATTGAAAAAGGTCAGGCCATGTCTGACCTCGCCACATTGGCCTCTGCTTCCGCCCTCCAGATGGCAGGGATCTCCGCCGACGAACTGGACCTGATCATCATCGGGACCTCAACAGCCGATATGCTCAGCCCATCCTGTGGTTGTTTGGTCCAACACCGTCTGGGTGCGAAGAAGGCGGTTGCTTTCGATGTGAATGCGGCCTGTCCCGGATTCATCTATGGGTTGGTCATAGCACAGAAGTTCATGCAGGATGGTTCCTATAGCAAGGCCCTGGTGGTTGGAGGGGAGATCGTTTCGAATCGCCTCGATTATAAAGACCGCTCTACCTGTGTCCTTTTCGGTGATGGAGCGGGTGCGGTCGTCCTTGGACATTCGAACGGAAACGATGATGGAGAGATTCTGGCGACGGATATCGAATCGGACGGAGATCTCTGGCATCTGATCCATGTACCTGGAGGAGGTTCCCGAATACCTGCTTCTCATGAAATGATTGAGAAGGGTCTCCAGTATGTGAAGATGCGAGGGAATGAAGTCTTTAAGCATGCAATCCGTACCATGGTTGATTCAGCCAGAAAGATCATGGTTCAGCAGAGGGTTACGAGCGATGAGATAGACTGGTTCATTCCCCACCAGGCCAATATCCGGATTATGGATGTTGTGGCGGAGAAACTGGGAATACCTACTGAGAAAGTGATCGTTACCGTGAATAAATATGGCAATACTTCAGCTGCCACTATCCCAGTCGCTTTGGATGAAGCGGTGAAAGATGGTCGAATCAAGAAAGGCGATCTCGTCCTGGTCAACTCTTTTGGTGCGGGTCTAACCTGGGGGGCAGCTCTATTCCGATATTGAAACATTCCTTTTATTTTTTGACCTCCAGAATCCTTTCTGTTACAATGCCCTCGATTTAGCTACTCATCAACAAAGAAAATAGTCTTTCGGTTAGGGTCACGAAGCCCGTTTCGGTTACCGTTTACGGTGACGTTTAAATAATTTTTGGATGATAGACGGAGCCTTCTATTAACGATACGAGCCTCGTTACCTTAGCCGTCAGACTTAATCGAACTTATGGCCAAAGTCAAAACTCAATTTGTCTGCCAGTCCTGCGGATATCAGGCTCCCAAATGGTTAGGGAGGTGTCCAGGGTGTCAGGAATGGAGCACTTTTGTTGAAGAGCGAGTCGTCGAGGAGAAGGCGCCTGAACGAGATTTGCTCGGGTTTGAGGCTGGAGCGGTTCCAACGGCCATCACCCAAATCGTCAGTGAAAGAAAAAGGAGATTTCAGAGCGGTATTGGAGAATTCGATCGTGTTCTGGGAGGAGGAATCGTATTGGGTTCAGTCATCCTGGTCGGAGGCGATCCGGGCATTGGTAAGTCAACCCTTCTTCTTCAAATGATGAGCCGCCTGGCAACCGCAGGGGAAAAAGTCCTCTATGTCTCCGGAGAAGAATCGCTGCAGCAGACCAAGATGAGGGCGGATCGTCTCGGAATCTATTCGGATTATCTCTTTGTGGTGTCAGAGACATCGTTGGAGAAGATTCTTCAGGACATCCAAACCCTTCGGCCCTCCACCGTAGTTATTGATTCAATTCAGACGGTCTATTCCTCAGAGCTTCCTTCAACTCCAGGCTCGATCAGCCAAGTGAGAGAAGCATCGAGCCGGTTACTTTATCTTGCCAAACATCTCTCCATTCCCATCTTTCTGGTCGGCCATGTTACCAAAGAGGGTTTCATCGCAGGTCCCAAAGTCCTCGAGCATATGGTGGACACGGTTCTTTACATCGAAGGGGAGGCCAATCATGCCTTCCGGATCCTGAGGGCGGTCAAGAACCGTTTTGGTTCCACTAATGAGATCGGTGTTTTTGAAATGAAGGACTCCGGGCTGGTGGAGGTGATCAATCCATCGGAGTTCTTTCTTTCTGAAAGGACCCATTTGGCCTCGGGTTCTGTCGTCATGCCCAGCATCGAGGGCTCACGACCCATTCTCATCGAGCTCCAGGCACTGGTGGTTCCAACCAACTTGGGTGTTCCTCGAAGGATGGCTCAGGGATTGGACGTGCAACGGGTTTCGCTTTTAATTGCTGTGATGGAAAAGAGACTGGGGGTTCATCTCTTTAGCCACGATATTTTTCTGAACATCGCTGGAGGAATGAGGGTGGCAGAACCTGGGGCTGATCTGAGTGTGATTGCGGCTATCTCATCCAGTTTTCGGGACCAGGTGATCGATCCTGAGATAGCCATTTTCGGAGAGGTGGGGCTGGGAGGTGAGGTGAGGGGTGTGAGCCAATCGGAGAACAGAGTAAAAGAGGCGATGCGATTGGGGTTTAAACGGATCCTTCTGCCAAAGGCAAACCAGGAGAAGATCAAAGGGGTAAAAGGGATCGAACTGATCGGTGTGAAGACCGTTGGAGAAGCCGTGGGAAAACTGTTTTAGAAATCATTGCAAAATTGTCAATGAAAAATTAGCATTCCAAAAGTTAAAACAGTTTTAAATGCTAATTGCCAATTTTGCAATTTAAAACGATTAATACTAAGAGGAAATGTTTGTGAGGAAATGGGTTATCGCCATCTTTTTTATTCTCCTCCTTTTTTTATCTGTATCTTTTGTTGAGGCACAGGAGAGGGTGAAAAGACGGATCTGTGCTCAGATTTCGTACTTGGAGGGTAAGAGCCTCGCCGAAGTGGAGAAGCGGATTAAGGAGTTGAAAGAGGCGGGCGTGGACACGCTTATCTTCAGGGTTTTCCAGAACAGAAATGACCGAATGTACAAATTTGTGAAGGCTCGCAATGAAGAGGGGGTTTTCTTCAAGACAGAACAAGCGCCCGTAGTTGATGATATTTTAGGTAAGATCGTAGAAATTGCCAAACGCCATGGGCTTGAGGTTTTTGCTTGGATGACGACACGGAATGCCACCTATGGGGTTGAAAAACATATTGAATACCGATCCAGAAACTACAATTTCGAAATGAAGAAGATGGAGATCGGAAGGGGATTGAATCTATTTCATCCGGAGGTTCTATCGCGGTTAGAAGGGCTCTATCGTGACCTCGGTCGCTACCCCATTGACGGAATTCTATTTCAGGACGATCTAATTCTACGTCATAATGAAGATTTTAGCATTGAAGCGAACAGAGCCTTCTTGAAAGATTTCGGATATTCTCCCCATCCCGATGTCTTCTATATAGATCCTTATCCCTCCGGATCCGGAAAATATTATGTCAAAGGATATACGGACCAATTCTGGACCTGGGCCAAATGGAAGAATCGACATCTGATGGAAGTGGCCAAGCGGCTGATGGGAGCGGCACGGGAATCGAATCCAAAGTTACAGTTTATCATCAACCTCTTCTTCGAAGCCATTCTTAACGATTCGAATGGAGTGGCTTGGTTTTCACAGACTCTGGAAGAGGCTATGAATAAAGGATTCGATTACTATGCCATCATGGCCTATCATCGTCAGGCAATGAAAGGAAGAAATATCGAGATGAAGGAGTCGATGGAGCTTATGGCCGAAGCTGCTCGGAGAGCGATCCAGTCCGTCAGCAATCCTTCGCGGGTGATGATGAAAATCTGGGTTCTTGACTGGAAAGGCAATGAGGCTGTGGGTTTTGAACTTGCTCCAGTAAAAGAGATTGAAGAAATTCTGGAAAAGATTCTGAAGCAGGGAGAGGTCAGTTTAGCCTTTGTCCCTTACACGCACCAATTTCCCTTCCACCAGCTCAAAGGGAAGTGGACTGGAACTCAATAATAGTCTTATCGTTATAGTCCGATACTCTTTTGGTCTTTCATATCCGGCTAATAGACGAGCCGAGCATGTGACTCGTCACTCCGAACTATTCTTTGGGTTTGAGCCAGGCGGGATCGGCCTGATAATCTTCCGCTTCTTTGGGCAAGACCTTCTCCACCATGTTCTTTGCTTCATCTCTTTCTCTTTCCCGCTCTTTAACCTTTTCTTCCAATTCCTTAATCTCAGCCTTTAATTTCCGTTTGACGCTGTCTGGTCTAATTTTCGGCTCCGCCAGCTCCTTCTCCTTCTGCTTCAAGTTTTCTTGGGCGAGTTCGTAATTCTTCTGGGCGGCCTGGAGTTTATCGGTCCACTCCTTCATCTTAGCCCTCCACCATTCCTCACCCCTTCCCAACAGGTCTTTCCGTTCTGGTGCGACTTTGGTCTGCTCCGTTGGCTCTGTTGGTTTTGCTGGTGTATCTGGGGGAAGCGAAGGCCTCCTTTTCTGAATTTGGTGTCGATACTTCTCTGGGACGAGATTGAAGTCGTCTGCAAAATGGGTCGTTCCTTTTTCATCAATCCAGCGGTAGATCTCCTGACCACCTGCATAGATGGGCAGCATCATCACAACAACCAATAAGATCATGATTTTCATTGTTGTTTCCTCCTCGCTCAAGGGGTTAAAAAGGTCGTTTGGTTAAGGTTAGGAAGTCCGTTTGGTTTAAGGTTAAAGGGTTAAGCGAACTTCTTAGCTTAATGACGAGACTGAATGAAGAAACGGCCATCTTTTCCCCTCACCTTTAGATCTAAGAGATTTATTTTTAATGGGCTTCCGCCCAATTTTTCCCAGAGTGAATAAAAACCTTGAGAGGGATGGAGAGGTTCATGACGGATTCCATCTCTTCCCGGATCATCGGAAGCGTATTTTCCATCTCTCCTTTAGGGACTTCAAAAACGAGTTCGTCGTGGACTTGCATGATCATCTTTGTTGAGAGATGCCTCTCTTCCAGCCGATTCTGTATCCGAATCATGGCCAACTTGATGATGTCTGCCGCTGTCCCCTGGAGGGGGGCATTGATCGCCATCCGCTCAGAGGCCTGTCGGATGACGACGGTTGGAGAAAGGATTTCTGGAAGGTAACGTCGCCGGTTGAGAAGGGTGGTGACAAAGCCCTTTCTCCTGGCCTCCTCGAGACTGTTCTGGATATAGGCTTGGACTCCTGTATATTTTTTAAAATATTCATCAATGTAGGCCTGAGCGATCCTGGGTTCTGTTTTTAACTGCTGGGATAGGCCAAAAGCGCTCATTCCGTAAATGATGCCGAAATTGATCACCTTGGCCTCCCTCCTCATCGAGGGAGTCACTTTCTCGATGGGAACGTGGAAGATTTCTGAAGCGGTTCGGCTATGGATATCTTCATCCCTTCGAAAGGCTTCTATTAAGACCTCGTCCTTGGAAAGATGGGCAAGAATCCGTAGCTCGATTTGGGAGTAATCGGCAGAGACGATGAGGTTTCCCATCTCAGGGATGAAGGCCTGACGAATCCGGTTTCCCTCGTCCGTGCGGATGGGAATGTTCTGAAGATTGGGGTCGCTTGAAGAGAGCCTCCCTGTAGCTGTGATGGTTTGATTGTAAGAGGTATGAACACGGCCTGTTTCCGGATGGACCAATTTAGGCAGGGCATCAATGTAAGTCGATTTGAGCTTGGAGAGATTGCGATATCCCAATATCGCAAGCGGAAGATCGTGATGGAGGGAGAGCTTTTCCAGGACCTCTATGTCGGTCGAGATTCCGGTCTTCGTCTTTTTAATCACAGGGAGTTTCAGTTTTTCAAAAAGGATCTTAGCCAACTGTTGAGAGGAGTTAATATTGAAGACCTCTCCTGCCATCCCATAGATCTGTTCCATCTTTTGGAGGAGGAGACCTTCGATCTCCTTTGAAAAATCGCTCAGAAGATCGATGTCGATCTTCACTCCGTTCATCTCCATCTTTGCCAAGACAATGGAAAGAGGCATCTCCACCTCTTGAAAGAGATTTTCGAATCCTCCCTCCTTCAGTTTTGGGAAAAGGAGGTGGTAAAGCTGGAAAGCCACCTCCGCATCTTCACAACTATAATCCTTTGCCTTCTCAAGGTCGACTTGATCGAAGGTCATCCCCTTTCCGCCCACCACCTCCTTGTAATCGATGAGTTTCCGATCCAAATACTCCTGGGCGATCTCACTTAGGTTGTGATTGTGTTTGGTAGGGTTGAGGAGGTAAGAGGCGATCATCGAATCGAAGAGAATTCCCCGCATGGCAATGCCATGATGTTTGAGGACGATCCAGTCGTATTTGATGTTCTGCCCCACCTTCTTCACCCCTTCCTCCTCAAGAAGGGGCTTCAATTCTTTGAGAACCTGGTCGAGCGGGAGTTGCTCACCTTGTTGATGGCCGATAGGAATATAGAAGGCCTGATGAGGTGTGTGAGAGAGACTGATTCCTACGAGTTTGGCCCACATGGGATAGGGTGAGGTGGTCTCGACATCAATGGCAAAGCATTTCGATTCTTTCAGGTCCTGTAAGAGTTGAAGGAATTTTTCGTGATCGGTGACCAGATGGTAATCGCAAACCATCTCTCCTTTTGGTCCCTCTTCGGGAAGTTCCTTAAGAAGTTTATTGAATTCCAATTCTTTAAAGAGGTCCCGAAGGACTCGGAGGTCCGGAGAGGAGAGGGCGAAATTCTCTTTATGGAAGGTCAATGGGAGATCGGTCCGGATGGTGGCCAGCTGGCGGCTGAGTCGGGCTAATGCGCTATAGTTCTCCAATCGCTCTTTCGTCTTTTTCTGAGGGATCCGATCCAGATGGTTTAGCAGGTTTTCAATCGAACCGAAAGTTTTAATCAACCCGATGGCGGTCTTTTCTCCAATTCCAGGGACACCAGGGATATTATCAATGGTATCCCCGGCCAGGCCCATCACTTCGACCACCTGTTCGGGCTTTACCCCGAAACGTTCGATGACCTCCTCTTCCCCATACCTCTTCTCCTTCATCGTATCATAGACCTGAATTCGGTTACCCACCAATTGGAGAAGGTCTTTATCACCAGAGATGATCACGACATCCACTTCAGACTCCAACCCTTTGGCCACCGTTCCGATGAGGTCGTCGGCTTCATAACCATCCATCTCCAGTGTGGCAATGCGATAGCCCTCGATGATCTTTTTTATGTAAGGAATCTGGAGAATCAGCCCCTCCGGCATGGCAGGACGGTTGGCTTTATATTCCTTGAAGGCCTCACTTCGGAAGGTCGGCGCCTTCGAATCGAATACGACCGCCAGATAGTCAGGCCGATGATCTTTGAGCACTTTAAGAAGCATCTGCGTGAATCCGTAGATGGCATTCGTCGGAAGGCCTTTCGAATTGGAGAGGTGGCGGATAGCGTAGAAAGCCCGGTAGATATAAGAGGAACCGTCGATGAGATAGAGTTGAGGACGATTGGGCATAAATATTTAGAGTCGGAAAATCATATAGTCGCATCGTCTTATCGTCGTCTTAAAGACTGTTAGTTGAACGACTAAAAGACGATGTGACCTTCAATGGGTTTTGCCCCTCAGGGACTATTCGTATGAATTCGATTTCCGCCGGAATGCTTGGCTACATACATGGCGTCATCTGCAGATTTGACAAATTCCTCCAAGGAAAAGAGCTCTCGATATTCCGAAATGCCGATGCTCACCGTAATCATTTTGAACTCCGACTGTTCAATCGAGGTGCGAATTCGTTCTGCAATGGTGAGCGCTTGATCCATAGAGGTACCGATGAGGAGAGCGGCGAATTCATCTCCTCCATAGCGATATCCGGAATCGACATTGTTTCGAATGGAATGCCTGATGATCTCCCCGACCTTCTTCAAAACCCGATCGCCTTCGAGATGTCCGTAAAAATCATTATATTTTTTAAAGTTGTCAACGTCAAACATCAGAAGGGAAAGGGAAGTCTTCTGCCGCCTTGCACGGATCAATTCAGATTCGAGGGTCTTAAAGAAATGGCGGTGGTTATAAAGACCTGTCAGATCATCCGTGATAGAAAGTCGCCGCACCTCTTCCTCCAATTTCTCTTTCTCCCTCAGGGTTAAGCATTTTTCAAGCGTCTTGTTGATGACGTGGATCAGATATTCATTCTCAAAAGGTTTCTTGATGAAGTCCGAAGCGCCTTCCTTGAGAGACTGGATGGCGTTGTCCACTGTGGCATAAGCGGTCAGCATGACCACGCATTGGATGGGATTGAACTCCTTAATCCTTTTAAGGACTTCGGTTCCATTCATGCCAGGGAGGTTAATATCCAGCATGATGATGTCCGGTTTTTCTTTTATCGTCTTTTCAAGGCCTTCCTCTCCAGTGGTGGCTGTGATGACTTCGAATCCTTCGTAGCGCAGAAGTTTCTGGATAATTTCCCTGGTATCAAAGGCATCGTCAACGATCAGGACCTTTCCTTTCGCATCATTGCGGGGGGATGCATTTCCCATCATCTCTCTCCTTAAAGGCGGGAAGGGTAAAGTAAAAAACAGAACCCTTTCCAGGGGTGGATTCAACCCAGATCCTTCCTCCATGTTCTTCAATGACGCGTTTGGCAATGGAAAGACCAAGCCCCGTGCCACCATATTTCCCCTCATGGACCTGATAGAACTCTTCAAAGATTTTCTGAATTTTATCTTCTGGAATTCCGATGCCTGTATCGCGGATTTCATGGAGGATTCGATCATTCTGTTGACTAGCTCTGATGAAGACTGTTCCCCCTTCGGGAGTGAATTTAAAAGCATTTGAAAGGAGATTGAAAAAAATATCGTGGAGACGATTTCGATCAGCATAGACCGTGAGATCTTTGGGGATGTCAATCTGAATAGTGAGATTTTTATCCACAGGCTTCAGTTCATGGGTGTATCCTCCTACCACTTCGGAGAGAAGAATCGGTTCTTGATCGATGATAAGATGGCCCGATTTGATCAGGGTCAGGTCCAGCATGTGGTCCATGGTTTCCTGAATCCGATTGGTATTTCTCTGGATCGTGAGAAGATGGGATCTTAAATCTTCTGGGACTTTTCCACCTTTTCCGGAAAGGATGAAGTCCACATTGGCTTTGATGGCAGTGAGGGGGGTCTTGAGTTCATGGGAAGCCATACCAATAAACTTCATCTTAGCCTCATCCGCCTCTTTTAATTCACGATTAACCATCTCCAGCTCCCTCTTGGCATACTGGAGATCTTCAGCCAACCTCAGAGCCGAGATCCTTGCCCTGTTCAGTTCTTCAATATTTTCCTCCAATTGCTGTGTTCTTTCCGCGACCTTTTTTTCGAGATTTTCTTTCATCTCTTTTATCTGGACGGCCATTTGATTAAAAGATTCAATCAGGTCTCCAATCTCATCTTTCGATCGGATTTTGTCTATCTGAATCCATCCGCCTTTAGCCATCTGTTCAGTGGCCCAGGCCAACTTTTTAATCGGGAGGAGGAAAAATTTGATAAAGAGGATAGTGAATAGTAGCGAAGCGCTGAAGAATCCCAATCCAATAGGGAATAGATTCTTCCTGAAATCTTCTAATTGGAGTAGGTGGCTAATCAGAAATGCGCCCATCAAGATCATGACGAACATGACGGTGAATTTATAGGTAAGGCTGACTTTTAGGTTTGAAAAGGATTTAAATCGGCTCATAAATGCAGTAAGGCTCCTCTGCCATATAATCTCCAGAGATTTCATAGGCCCGGGCTCGGCATCCCCCACAAACCTTTCTAAATTCACATTTGCCACATTTGCCTCCGTAGCCATCGAAGTTTCGCAAGCTCTTGAAAATGGAGGATTCTTCCCAGATCTCTGGAAAGGTTATTTCGCGAACATTCCCGCAATTTAACTCGAGGTACCCACAGGGTTGAACCTGTCCAAGATGGGAAATGAAACAGAAGGAAATACCGCCAAGGCACCCTCGGGTCACTGCATCCAGGCCATGGGTTTGAAAGGAAATCTTCTTTCCTTCTCTTTTAGCGCGCTGGCGGAGGATACGATAGTAATGTGGGGCACAGGTGACCTTCAACTGTAGATTGACCTGACTCTGTTGTTCATAGAACCAGTTGAGGGTCTTTTCGTAATCCAGCGAAGAGATCTCCTGATCCTGTAGCTCTTTTCCCCTCCCTGTGGGTACGAGCAGGAAGATATGATGGGCTACCGCTCCGAGGTTTATGGCGAGATGGAGGATCTTTTCGATCAAAGGGAGGTTGTTCCGTGTGATTGTTGTATTGATCTGGAAGGGAAGGTCATGTTTTTTTGCAATCTCAATGCCCCGGAGCGCTCCCTCAAAGGCCCCCTTGACTTTGCGAAACTCATCATGCGTCTCTGCATCAGGGCCATCCAGGCTGACGCTGATTCTCTGTATTCCGGAGTCCTTCATCCGTTTGGCATTCTCATCGGTCATCAGGGTGCCATTGGTCGCCATTACCATCCGGAACCCTTTCTCTGTTCCGTATTGAGCCAGATCGAAGATGTCAGTTCGGAGGAGGGGTTCTCCTCCTGTAAGGATGATCACAGGTTGGGCGATGGTTGCAATCTCGTCCATCACGCGGAAGCATTCTTGGGTGGACAGCTCTCCTGGATAGGGGCCCCTTTCCGATGAGGCGCGACAGTGAACACAAGCCAGGTTACAGCTCCGTATCAACTCCCAGGCGATCATCCGCAATTCTTGAGTGGAATGTGACGAGTGTGAATGGGGAGGTTTCTTCTGTTTCATACCACTCCTTCAATAACCAATAACCAAACACCAATCACCCAATAATCACCAATATCCAAATTCCAATCACCCAACAGGTTTTGATTATTTGAAAATTGGAATTTATTTGGAGCTTGGAATTTGGTTATTGGAATTTGAACGATGCTATTCATCACTCATAACTTTCTGGCGGCCTCTTTGGCAAAGTAGGT
>CAKZKY010000159.1 GCA_937124575.1 uncultured Pseudomonadota bacterium
AATATTGGCTTTACTTATCTTTACCCCATTTATTTTGGGGTTGTCAATAAAAAATGTCGAGCGCTCTGAATAACTATTTTTCGCTCTCTAACTCCCCCTTTCCCCCTCTTACCTTAGAGGGGAAGGGGACTTAAACTTTTATCTTCTGGGCAATGACAGACCAGTCATATTTAGATGAGGCGAATTTTAGTGCATTCTCTGAAATAGTCTGGAGAGAGAAAGGATCTGTAGAAAGGCAATCCTTTAGTACGGAAGGGAATTGATTGATCTCAGCAACGAACAGATGCTCTTTATTCTTAAAACCAAAACCCCGGTTGCCGTGGTCTGTTGTGATCACAGGAAGGCCGTAGGCGATATATTCGAGGAGCTTGAGGTTGCTACCGGAGCCTGCCACAACAGGGTTTAAAGCCATATCCGAAGCGTTAAGCACAATGTTCTTTTCGTCCTCGTCAAGAACGCCAACAGGTTTCACATTTTCAGGCATGAGATCGGCTTCTTCATGGAGGCATACACTTCCCACGATCAGGAAGAGGATCTCAGGACATTCCATGGCAATCTCTTTGATTGCCTTCAATGCCTCGATGTTGGGCCCATGATAGCTTCCTATAAAGAGTGCTATAGGAATGGTCCCGAACCCCAGTCTTTGTTTTAGCTCTCTCTTCTCATCTTGGGAGAGTCTATGTGACGAAGCAGAACGAAAGTCCATACCATTGGGCACAATGAGGATCTTCTTCTCCTCCACGCCGTAAAGCTCCATCAGCCGGGCATTGTCTTCTTCGGAGACCGAGAGGATGATCTCTGCATCGAGACAGCACTTACGTTCCACCTCCTTGACTTTTTCGAGATAGCGCTCCCTTTCCGGAGAAGGAGGAAGAATGGAAGCCTTCATGTCGTATTCGACATCTTGGGCTTCATACCAGAGGCTCCCTTGATAGACCTCCCGGATGGCATCATAAAGATACGGATGGGAGGCTACGACTACAGCGGCATCGTTGGTTTGCCGTAAAAGGGTTTCCTGAAATTGAGGGGTCATCCTGAAGCCCTCGATGGCGGCGATGTCGCCAACCGATGCTTCAAGCCTCCCTTCGAGATCACGTTCATAGAGGAGATGGCCTTTTGACTTCGGAATGGTCATCTCGATAAAGCCTGGACAGATGTCAAAACGCTGGGAAGGAAGACCATGGCCTGTGAGGGTGACCAAAATAATATCCGCCCTGCGGCTGAGCTCCCTATATAAATGATAGATTCTCTTCTGTCCGCCGGTGGTCGGAGGGTAGACCGGAAAGGTGGAGGCTACCACCATCTTCTTTCTCCGGGTCTTTATGAGAGGACCACGATTCACATCCTCCCTGAGAAGACCAGAAATGGTGTTAGGCCAGTTAATGGATGAGGCCGATTCCTTTGCATTCAGACCCATCTCGATGGTGCGCTCGGAATTGGCGATCAGTCGTTTCATGGCTTCGGCGATGGCTTCCGCTTCGGGCAAAACGACAACTCCATTATGACCATCGATAACCAACTCGTTTACGCCCCCGGAATCATGGGTGGTGAGTACGGCCTTGGAGGATTGCATGGCCTCAACAGTAATCAAGCCATAATCCTCGTCATAAGGAACGAATGGGCAGAAGAGCGCTCCTGCATACTGAGATACCATCTCCGAGTCGTTGATAAATCCGAGAAATTTGATTCGGGTGTCTTTCGAGGCAAGCCTTTTGAGTTGTTCTTGCTGGCCGCCTGTGCCTGCAATCCGCATTTCAATGTCGGCATCGATCGATTTAAATGCCTCGATCAATAGGTCTATTCGTTTAAGGGACTCAAGCCGGCTGGCAGTGAAGAGATATTCATAGCCTGAACAGTGGAGTCCTTCCAGGTCTGTGGGATGATGAATGACTTCGATCTGGACACCCTGTGGAAAATAACCCTGCCTCAGGGCCACATTCCTCGAGATGGCGCTGTAGGATTTTATATGTTCAGGCGACAGGGCAATGCGGTCAAGCCATTGGATGATTGCACGGGTTAAAGGTCCAGGAAAGGCAAAGGTCACTGGAGGAAGGTCCTTGAGGTCACGGAGCCGGAAGAGTTCTTTAAAAAAAGGTTGAAGCATGGAACGGTCGGGTTGGGGATGATTGAGCATCTGGAAGATCGGCTCCAACTCTCTGTGGGTTGGGATAAATGAGAGGGGTCTCCCGCACAGATGGTAGAGGTCATAGACTCCTCGGCAGGTGTGTTGTAAATAGAGATTGTGGTTTCTGTGTGGAACCATCCAGGCAGGGTATTTGGTCGTGATGACCATATCGAAATAGCTCAGATCAAGCTGACTAAAGCGATAATAGCCCTCCATCAGGGGCCAGAATTCCTGATCGCGGCACGGCACTTTGATCAGCTCCACTTCATGAGGCGTGAGTTGATTCATGTGGCGATGGAGGCCCCAATAAAGTTTTTCAGCGCCTCCGATGAGAAAGGGAACCGGAGACGGAGCAACGATGGCGATCTTCATTGAGATCTCCTATTCTTCCTTGAAGGAGATGGCCAGGCGGTCTAATAGGGGCTTGAGGAGGTAACTGATCATGGTCCGTTTCCCCGTCTTCAGGATCACCTCGACCGGCATTCCTGGCTGAAGGGTTATCCCTTTGAGGTCCTTCAATCCCTTCTCCGTAATTTTGATGCGACATAGGTAGTAGGCCGTTCTGGCAGCCTCATCGACCATCCGATCTGCCGAGACGAGGATCACCTCACCCTCGGCCACAGGGGTATGGGAGGTCTTGAAGGCGGAAAACCTAAGGTCTGCCTTGAGACCGGTGTGAACCCGATTGATGTCACTGGGCATCACCCATGCCTCAACGATTAACTCCGCATTGAGTGGGATCAAATCGAGAACCGGATGGCCGGGCATGATGACTCCACCCGGCGTGTGCATGCGCAGTCCAATGACAATGCCATCTTCAGGCGAACGAATCTTTGTCCGTTCAAGCACATCCGCAGCGGCCAAATACTGGTCTTTAAGTGCCACGATCTTTTTTTGGACTTCGGTTAATTGTGTATCGACTTCTTTTAAGAAATCCTGTTCGATGCGGGTGATCCTCA
Source organism: uncultured Pseudomonadota bacterium (assembly GCA_937124575.1). GTDB lineage: Bacteria > Desulfobacterota > BSN033 > BSN033 > UBA1163 > RBG-16-49-23. Next base: position 3,085 of record CAKZKY010000159.1, read on the forward strand.
TCTTGAGCTCGCTCACCGCTGTTCTGGAACGGGCGATGTTGCCAAGATCCTCGCTCCTCCGGCCCTGCAGATCGGCCACCATCCTCTCCATCTCCAGGATTCGATTGCGCGGATAGTAGCCCTGATCAGCTAACTCCCGCAGTGGTTCCATCTCTTTTGCAATCAGCTCGATCTGCTTGTTGCGGGAGGCCTGAAGCTCCTCAAGCCGGCGGATATAGGTCTCGAGGCCATCGATGTTTTCACGCAGAATCTTCTTCTCGTTTTCAAGGACGTTTCGACGGGTTCGAAAAAGTTCCTCCTGGCGACCGACGATTTCATCAATCTCAGGACGTCCCTTGAGGCTGTAAATCTCCTGCGGGAAGACGATGTGTTCATCCCTCCTCCGTTCGGAGAGAAGGCGCGCCTCCAGTCCGAGATGAGCCAGATATTCACTTCTGTATTGAGAGAGGGTGGCCTTTGCCTGAACATCATTGAGCCGGATTAAGACCTGCCCTTTTTTGACCCGGTCTCCCTCCTTCACCAGAATCTCCTCAACCGTTCCTCCGTACTGATGCTGAATCGTCTTTCGATAAGAGACGACCTTTATGACGCCTGGCGCCACGACCCCTTTATCCAGTGGAGCCAGAGAAGCCCAGGCAACCAGAGCTCCAAAACCAAAGATCAGGACGATCAGGGCAATGGCGATGATGGGATTGGTGCTCGTGCGAAGAGGTGTCTTTTCCTCCGCCGCTTCTATCTCGTCTGGTCGGTTATTCTTTCCATTCATACTATTTTCCTTGTTAGGGGGACAGTCCCTTTAGAACCATAGAGGGACTGTCCCCTTTAAGAAATCAGGAGGCGCGCTGCTCCTGGGCCTGTCTCAGACGCATGAGCACCTCATCCCTCGGTCCATACAACTGAATGGTGCCGTTGGCTAACAGGAGGACTTTGTCCACTACAGAGAGGATGAGGGTGCGATGGGTGATGACAAAGATCGTCTTTTTAGCTGATTTTAACTGCATCAGGGCATTGACCAGGGCAATCTCACCCGCCTCGTCAAGATTGGAGTTGGGTTCGTCAAGCACGATCAGCACTGGGTCTCCGTATAAGGCACGGGCAAGGGCCACACGTTGTCGCTGGCCTGCAGAGAGAATCACGCCCCCTTCACCGATGGGCGTATCGTATCCTTTGGGAAACTGGAGCACGATCTCATGGATGCCTGCGGCCTGAGCGGCTTTAATCACTCTTTCGGATTGAATCTCGCCAAATCGGGCAATGTTGTCCGCAATGGTACCGTTCAGAAGCTCAATATCTTGAGGCAGATAACCAACATACTGCCCAAGTTCTTCCTTGTTCCATTTATAGGTTTCAGCGCCATCCAGTCTGACCGAGCCCATGAGTGGAGGCCAAAGCCCTACGATCGTTCTGGCAAGGGTTGATTTTCCTGCTCCGCTCGGTCCGATGATGGCAATCGGTTCTCCTGGAAAGGCCTCCAGATTAACGCCTCTCAGTACCTGTTGAGTGGAGCCTGGAGGCACGACCACGACATTAGAAACAGAAAGCCTTCCTTTCGGAACAGGAAGGGACATGCCCTTTTCTCTTTCGGGAAAGGCGCGAATGAGCTCCTCCAGCCTCTTATAGGAATCTCTGGCCGAGACAAACTGTTTCCAGGTACCGATGGCCATGTCCACTGGGCTGAGCGCCCTTCCCATGAGGATCGAAGCCGCAATCATCATTCCTGGCGTGATGATCTGCTGAATGGCCAAATAGGCTCCTAACCCCAAGATGGCTGACTGAAAGGTAAGCCTGAAGAATTTGCTGGAGGCTTGAATCACGCCGGCCCGCCCGCTCGCCTTGGTTTGAAGTTTCAGAAACTGTTCATGTTTGGGATACCAGTGGCTCCGGACATTGTTGAGCATGCCCATTGCTTCGATGGCCTCTGCATTGCGGAAGTTGACGCTGGCAAAGGTGGTGCTGATATTGCTCATTCGGGCGGCCTCAAAAAGGGGTTTCCGGCTGACCAGCTCTGTAGCCATCGCTAATATCAGGAGGACAAGGGCGCTCACTATGGAGAAAACGCCGAGAATGGGATGGATGACGAAGATGACGATCAGATAGATGGGTGTCCAGGGCGCATCGAAAAAGGCAAACAGGCCGGTTCCCGTCAGAAACTGGCGTAGATTGGTAAAGTCATTAAAAGGCTGAGAGGCATTGCCCGAACCCGCCAACAGGGATCTACCAAAGGTGGCCGCGAAGATTCGACCGCTCAAACGTTTATCCATGCGGTTTCCGATGCGAATCATCATCTGCGACCGTACCCACTCAAGAAAGCCCATGAAAACATACATCGCCACTGCGATCAGAGTTAGCATGATCAGGGTCAAAGGATTGCGGCCGGTCAGGACGCGATCGAAGACCTGGAGCATGTAAATGGAAGGAATTAAGAGCAGTAAATTGATGACACAACTGAACCCCATCAAGGCGAAGAACTCCTTTTTAAAAGAGAGCAGGACAGAAAGCAGTTCCTTCTTTTCGGGAGTGACTCCCGGCATGGGACGTCTGAAAAGATTAAACATGGTTCACCTCATTACTTAAAATGTCAAGGATTAAAAGGTTAAGGTAACGAGGCCCATATCGTTTTTAAAAGGCTACGTCTGTCTTCTTTATTGTTTTTTACGTAGCCGTTACACTTCACCGATACGGGCTTCATCACCCCAACCTTAACCCATTGACCTTAAACCAAACGGGCTTCATCGTGACCGTAACCCTGACCTGGGCCCTCTTGCCTAGGGGGACAGTCCCTCTTTGAATCTAAAGGAACTGTCCCTTTTACCTTATGAAGGATTACTTCTGAAACCAGTCATTGACCATGGCCAAATCCGACTCGGACAGGATGCCTGCGGCCGCTCTCAGTTTAATCAGGTGGATGATATAAAGATATTTCGCCTCAAGGAGCTTTGACTTTGCATTGTAAAGCTCCCGTTGAGCGTTGAGCACATCGACGATCGTCCGTATGCCTGCGGTAAATCCCTTCTGGTTGGAGTGAAGCGATACTTCCGCTGACTTCACGGCAACGGTCAGGGTATTCACTCTGACGATGCTGCTCCGAATGCCAAGGAAGGCCTCGGTCAGTTTCTGGACAATATCGAGATATATGTTCTCATACTCTTTTTTAGCCTGCCCCAGCCGCGCC
>CAKZKY010000160.1 GCA_937124575.1 uncultured Pseudomonadota bacterium
ATGGAATAATGGAATGCTGGAATGATGGAATAATGGGTAAATCCAAAAAAATCAAACCCTTGTCTTTAGTTTTTCTTATGTTTTTCCGATTCTTTATCCAATATTCCAGTTTTCCATTATTCCAATATTCCGGCTTTTAGCCGTCGAGGGCTCTTTTCCCTGGATTCATGATGTTGTAAGGGTCTAAGGTCTTTTTGATCTGGCGCATCAGGGCCATCTCCACAGGGTCGTGCTCGAGGCTCATATAGGCAGCCTTGGAGAGGCCAATGCCATGCTCTCCGCTCAAAGTGCCATTAAGCCCGATGGCAAGTCGAAAAATCTCTTCTTCAACCTTTTCAACTCTTTGGACCATATCTGGATCGTATTCATCATAGAGAATCTGAGGATGGAGGTTTCCATCGCCTGCATGGCCGAAGGTAGCCACCACAATATTATACTTTTTGGAGATTTCTTGAATGCCTACCAGCAACTCCGGTATTCGGCTGATTGGCACAGTGACATCATCGAGGACAAAACTGTTGCTCACCCGCGCCAAGGTGGCATAGGCAGACTTTCGGGCTTTCCAGAGGTTGAGCCGATCTTTTTCGTCCTTTGCTGTCTTGATCTCAATGGGACGGTTCTTTTTGAGAACGCTCAAGACCACATCCATCTGGGCTTCGACTTCCGGCCAGGTAAAGCCATCGGTTTCGGTCAGGATCATGGCCTCTGCATCGGGTAGTGCAATATCCGTATTCTCCTTAATGGCCTGAATCGTCACTTTGTCCATGATTTCCATGACGCTGGGGATGATCCCACTGGTCATCGTCTGAAAGATCGCATTACCGGCATCCTCCAGTTTGGCATAGGTGGCGACAGCAGTCATCGCATGGCGGGGGATTGGATTGATTTTTAATGTGACCTCTGTGATCACTCCGAGGGTTCCTTCTGCTCCGATAAAGAGTTTTGCCAGGTCGTATCCTGAAACGCTTTTCATTGTGTAGGCGCCTGTACGCATCAATTTGCCGGTAGGAAGGACAACCTGGAGACCCAGGACATAATCCCGAGTGGTTCCATATTTAGCTCCCTTGATCCCGCCTGCATTGGTGGCGACATTTCCGCCGATCGTAGCAACAGAGCTGCTTGCTGGATCCGGTGGAAAGATAAAACCATGTTTCGCAAGCTCTCGATTCAGATCATCACAGACGACCCCAGCCTCCACGCGAGCATATCGGTTTTCAATGCTCACCTCAAGGATTTTATTCATCTTCGAGAGGTCAATGATGATTCCACCCTTGATAGGAACCACCCCTCCGCTGAGGCTGGTCCCCGCTCCTCGGGGAATGACGGGTATTTTATATTCGTTTGCAAACTTGACGATGGAGACGACCTGATCAGTTGTTTCAGGCCAAACCGCAGCATCAGGGCGGTGGACATTGATGGAGGCGTCGTAACTATAGGGCACCAATTCTTCCAATTGATCAGTAAAATTGTCCTGACCTACAATCTCGATCAGTTTTTTTATCATTTTGGAGGGTTCTCTTTCTGGGCAGTGGCTTTTTTGACTTCTTCTTCGACGTAGTTTAAATGGTCAAGCGTCTTCTCACGCGCCTTCTCGGGAGATCGGTTCTTGATAGCGAGATAGATCTGATGGTGGTGTTTCATCAGCTTTTTTACCTGTTCACGATCGACAAAGATTCTTGACATGGATTCTTTAAGTAGATCATAGATTCCTGACATGATGTGCATGTGTATGGTATTATGCGTGGCCTTGGCAATGGCCAGGTGGAAATCGGCATCCTGTTTTTCCCAGGAACGACCTTCTTCAAAAGCCTTTTGCATCTCGTGAGTGATGGCTTCAAGTTGCTGGATGTCTTCCCTTGAGGCTTTCTGTGCCGCCTGATAGGCCGCCCAAGTTTCAATGGCCTTTCTCACTTCAATGAGATCAAAGATCTTCTGGGTGTCTGCCTTGATGAGGAGGGCGATGGGGTCTTCAATCAATTTTGAAACCACGGATCGGACAAAGGTTCGTTTAGCCTGTCTTACTTCGAGAAATCCCATGGCAACCAATGCGTTAAGCGCCTCCCGGAGGGAAGGACGGCTTACGCCAAATTGTTTGATGAGTTCTCGTTCAGGTGGGAGCTTATCACCGGGTTTGAGCTTCCCATCGATGATGAGTTGTTTGATCTGATTAGCAATTTCATCAGAGACTTTCGTGTGTTTGATGGATTTAAACATATCCCTGCTCCAATGGTCTTACCTTTTTAAAAGATCACGGATTGTTTGTCAAGGCGGTTAAGGTTACAGCTACGATGCCCGTATCGTTTTAAAAAGGTTACGTTTAATGTTTTTTACGTAACCGTTGTCCTAACCGAAACGGGCCTCGTTACCCTCACCGTCCCACTATTATTTCCAACGGGGGTTTCAGAAAGGATTTAAAAGATTGGGCGGTTTGCCAGTGGTGAGAGCTGCTACCAGATTCTCTGCAGCAAGCATGGCCATCTTATGCCGGGTGGCAAAAGACGAACTGGCAATATGGGGTGCCAAGACAACGTTTTTTAATTCAAGGAAGTGAGGGTTGAATTTTGGCTCGTTTTCAAAAACATCCAGTCCTGCACCAGCGATCTTTCCTGAACGGAGCGACTCGATCAAAGCCTGATCATCTACGACTCCACCACGAGAAGCATTGATCAGGATGGCTGTCTGTTTCATCTGTTCCAATTCATCTCTGCCAATGAGGTGATGGGTTGCAGAGGAATAGGGGACATGGATCGTCACAATGTCGGATTGCGAGAGCAACTCTTCCTTGGTTACAAAGGTTGCACGATAAGTCTGTTCAATTTCTGGGGTCGCTCGTCTTACATCATGGTAGATCACCTTCATCTCAAAGCCGATAGCCCGCTTTGCAACCACCTGACCGATACGGCCCAGACCCAAAATCCCAAGAGTCGCATGATGGATGTCGAGTCCAAGAAATTGCTTTAATTTCCATCCATTCCACTGACCGGAACGGAGATAAGCTTCTGCCTCGGATAAACGACGGGCTGTTGCAAGGATCAAGGTCCAAGTGAAATCAGCAGTGGTGTCATCCAAAACGCCGGGCGTATTAGTCGCCATGACCCCTGCCTTAGTGCAGGCTTCGAGATCGATGTTGTTATAGCCTACGGCGATATTACAGACCGCTTTCAGTCTCGGACAGCGGGATAAGAGTACGGCATCAATTCGGTCAGAAAGGGTGATGATGGCTCCTTCTTTATCGGAAAGCCTTAAGGTCAAGGTTTCCGAATTCATCGGAACATCCGATTGATTTGATGTCACCTCAAAATATTGAGAGAGGTATTCAAGGACATCCTCAAATACCTCTCTCGTCACAAGCACCTTCGGTTTTGCAGTCATATCACTATAGGTTACCCGAATACTACCCTTGGAAGCCAGAGAGCGACTTGTGGGAATAGAAAGACGATGAGCAAGGCCATTATTTGAAGAACCATGAAGTATCCCATTCCCCAGTAAATGTCTATGAGAGTGACATTAGGAGGTGAAACCCCCTTGAGGTAAAAAGCGGCCATGGCTACAGGCGGTGAGAGAAAAGCGGTCTGAAGGTTGACCGCGACCATGATCCCGAACCAGAGGGGATCGATCTTAAAGTGAGGCAGAAGGGGAAGGAAGAGGGGCATGAAGATGATGATGATCTCTGTCCATTCAAGGGGCCAGCCGAGGAGGAAGATGACCAGCATGGTCAACCAGATGAAACCTGCTGGCGGAAGATTGAGCCCGAGGACGAAGTTCTCAATTACTTTAGCCCCCCCCAACAAAGCAAAGACAGAGGCAAACAAGCTTGAGCCGCACATGAGGAAGAGGACCATGCTCGATGTTCGGATGGCCTGGTATATTGAGTCCTTCAGCATATTCCAGTTCAATTTTCTGTAAATGGCCGATAGAATCAAAGCCCCTGCTCCTCCACAGGCTGAAGCCTCTGTGGGTGCGGCCCAGCCAGTGACAATCGATCCAAGAACGAAGAGGATGAGCAAAGCAATTGGGAGGACAGAGGTGACCAGCATCTTTATAATTTCTTTCCTTGGGAAATCGCGTTCCTCTTTGGGAAGGGGAGGGCCGAGAGAGGGCTTAAGGTTCGTCCGCAGAATCACATAACCGAAGTATAATCCTGAGAGGATGAGGCCTGGGATGATTGCCCCGGCATACAACTGAACTGTAGAGACACCTGCCGTAGCTCCATAGAGGATGAGAAGGACACTTGGCGGAATTAAGATTCCAAGACATCCTCCTCCAGTGATCACACCCGCAGACATCCTCACATCATATTTAGCCTTCATCATAGCAGGCATGGCGAGGAGGCCCATGATGGTGACCGAAGCTCCGATTATCCCTGTTGCGGCCGCAAAGATAGTACAGGTAAGCAATACGGTGAGATAGAGTGAGCCTCGGATCGGTCCTGTAGCAATCTGGATGGACTTGAAGAGTCGGTCGAGGATTCCTGACCGCTCCACCACATACCCCATGAAGATAAAAATGGCTACAGGAATGAGCACATCATTCGACATGACAAAGAAATACCGTGAGACCATTAAGTTTGAGACCCTTTCCCAACCAAAGCCTGCCCAACCGAAAAAGAATCCGAGAGAAAGAAGGGTGATCGCCGTGGGAAAGCCCACAAAGATGGCAATACAGAGCAGTCCCAACATGATCATTCCAAGTAGTTCGAGACTCATTCTTCCCACCTCCCCCGCTTAAGGCACCGTATGCACTTAGCCACCTGCGAGATTCCCTGAAGGATCATCAGAAAGGCCGTCACCGGAATAACCGTTTTTAAAGGCCAGATGATTGGGCCGAACGGGCTCTGAAGCGATTTTTCATTAACGGAAAAGGAATACCAGGCATAGGACGAGCCGGCGATCAAGAGTGCCACCATTGCCGGGAAGAAGACCAAAAGATAGAGAGTCAGATCAATCGTAGCCTGGGTCTTTGGCTTCCACAGGCGGTAGATGATGTCTCCCCGTACATGGCCATCAATGGCCAGCGTATAAGCCGCCCCCATCATAAAGATGGTACCATAGAGCATATAGCTGGCATCGAAGGCCCAATCGGTTGGCTTTGCAAAAACTTTTGTGGCAATGATCTCGTGGACCAACACATAGACCAGAGGCAGAAAGAGCCATGCGAAGATTCTTCCTACCCGGAGGTTGATGCTGTCGATGATTTTGATAACCTTGTTCATTTGCTTATCTCCGTCTCTTCAAGATAGTGCCCAATAAAATGGGACGTCTGGTACATATAACCGAGACGTCCCAAAGGATCCACTAATTTCCCTTATTTCTTGGCGGGTGGTTTTTCTGCTGGTTTG
>CAKZKY010000161.1 GCA_937124575.1 uncultured Pseudomonadota bacterium
TTTGCCAAACGATATGTCAACCTGAGCGAAGTGATTCTCAATGCTTTCAATGCTTACAGGGAAGAAGTTCTCACAGGAAAATTTCCAACCGACCACCACAGTTTTCACATCGACGAGAAAGAACTGGAGAAGGTGAAATAGGGTCCAACAATCGGTGAGTTATCGTAGATGAAACAAAAATCAAAAGGAGGTATCAAAATATGAAAGAGGCTTTAAGAATGTTTCTGGTTACGATGTTAGCAGGTTTCCTCATTTTGGGTCACGCTGGGTTCTGTGTATCCGCTCCTATCACGTTAAAGTTGGCCCATATGGTCTCCACTTCAGCCCATTATCATATTGGTTCTCTCGAATTTGCACGTTTAGTCGAAGAGAGAACGAAAGGGGCTATTAAGATCGAAATCTTTCCTGCCGGACAATTAGGAAAAGGAGAGCGGGAACTTGTTGAAGGGTTGCAGATCGGGACGATTGATCTGGTGGTCACTTCCACCGGTCCAATGGGTGGATTCGTTCCGAAGATGATGGTGGTGGATCTTCCTTTCCTCTTTCGGGAGAACAGCCATGTTGATAATACTCTCGATGGACCCATAGGAACGGATCTCTTGAAAGACCTCTCTAAAGTGGGAATCCGGGGCATTGCCTTCTGGGAAAATGGTTTCAGAAATCTGACGAATAGTAAGCGGTCCATTTTTAAACCCGAGGACGTAAAAGGGTTAAAGCTGAGAACGATGGAGAACGAAGTCCATATGGACGCCTTCAGACAATTGGGAGCAGACCCAACTCCAATGGCATGGGGTGAGGTGTACACCGCTTTACAGCAGGGTGTCATTGATGGTCAGGAAAATCCCATTGGCATCATCCGTACACATAAAATCTACGAAGTCAACAAACATCTGGCTTTGACAGGTCATGTCTACTCACCGGCTCTCCTCCTCATCAATGAAAAAAAATTGATGGGCCTTTCTTCAGACATTCAGAAAATACTTCTTGAGGCAGGCAGAGAGGCAGCCAAATATGAAAGAAAATTTAACCGTGACAGTGAGTCCAAATGGCTCGAAGAGTTAAAGGGATTGGGAATGACCGTTACCGCACCCGACAAAAAACTTTTTCAAAAAGCAACCGAGCTCACTTATAAGAAGTTTGAAGCGAGGTTTGGAAAAGAATTGATTGATAAAATCATTACCACGAAGTAATTAAAGGAATGTTTACTAAGATCAGCCATTATTCCAACCGGATTGCAGAAGCAAGCTGCCTTTTGCTTCTAATGGCAATGACGTTGGCAACTTTTGCGCAGGTCTTTTTCCGCTTTGTCATCGTCCACTCCCTTCCCTGGTCTGAAGAATTTTCCCGGTACGCTCTGGTGTGGGCCTCCTTTTTAGGCGCATCCATTGCTTTAAAAAGGGGGCTTCACATCGGTGTAGAGGCTTTTGTCATCAGGCTTTCAAAAGAGTGGCGACGATTCGTATATCTCGCTACCCTTGCGGCGATCACCCTCTTTCTCATCGTGGTCATTGTGAAAGGGATAGAGATATCCTTGTTCAACATGAGACAGTCTTCCCCGGCTATGAAAATCCCGATGGGGTTCCCCTACCTGGCCATTCCTGTTGGTTCTCTCATCATGGTCATTCATCTCTTTGATGAGTTGATTATGGGATGGAGACAGAAGGAGGAATTGATGGGGATGGAGAAGGTGGAAAGAGAGAAGCGAGTGGAGGCTGGATTTTAAATTGATCTGGGTCCTTGGCATAAGCTTCCTTACGTTCCTCGTCCTGGGCGTTCCCGTTGCATTTGTTCTGGGATTGACCTCCCTGGTCGGTCTTCTTTACCTGGGCCATATCCCTCTTCTTCTCGTCCCGAAACAGATGTTTTCGGGAGTGGACTCTTTTCCCCTGCTTGCCGTTCCCTTTTTCATCCTTGCTGGAAATCTGATGAATACGGGAGGAATTACCAAACGACTCATCCATTTCTGCAAGATCCTCCTGGGTCATGTCAGAGGAGGCCTCTCTCTGGTCAATGTGGTGGCAAGCATGTTCTTTGGAGGAATCACAGGTGCAGCAGTTGCAGATACCTCTGCTCTTGGAACAATCTTGATCCCTGCCATGGTCAAGGAGAAATATGATCGTAATTTCAGCGCTGCTGTAACGGCCGCTTCTTCAACGGTTGGCCCCATTATCCCTCCCAGTATCCCCATGGTCATTTTAGGAACGGTGGGTGAGGTTTCCATTGGTGCCCTTTTTCTTGCAGGGGTCATTCCAGGAGCTCTGGTGGGCCTTTCCTTGCTCGCTGTTGCCTATGTGATCTCCGTGAGAAACAATTATCCAAAAGAGAAGCGGGCATCGGTCAAAGAATTCTTCTATGGTTTAAAAGATGCGGTGCTTGCCCTCCTCATGCCGGCCATCATTATGGGAGGAATATTGGGCGGGATTTTCACCCCCACGGAGGCTGCAGTGGTAGCAGTCTTCTATGCGTTCCTTGTGAGTGTTTTGATCTATCGGGAGATCCGATGGAAAGACATCCCAAAAATCTTCATTGACAGTGTTGTAACCACTTCGATCATTATGCTGGTCATCGCCAACTCGGCCATTTTAGGCTGGATTCTTGCCAACCAAAAGATCCCTCAGGTTGTGGCTGAAATATTTCTCTCCATCTCCAGTAACAAATGGGTGATCTTGCTACTGATCAACCTCTTCCTTCTTTTTTTGGGAACTTTTATGGAAACCACTGCCTCTCTCATCATACTCACCCCCATCCTCCTTCCGCTTGCAGTGAAGCTCGGAATTGATCCAATTCATTTCGGTTTGGTGATGGTTCTAAATCTCGTCATCGGCCTCATCACCCCTCCCCTGGGCGTCTGTCTCTTTATCGCCTGCAGTATTGCCAGGATTACGCTGGAGGATATTGTTAAAGCCATTGCTCCATTTCTCATTGCCGCGATTGCAGTCCTGTTCATCGTTACCTATATTCCGGAACTTGTCCTCTGGCTCCCCCGAATGGCAATAAAGTAAAGGTTGCCAAAACAGCCCGAAGGGAGTGGCCTCCCATGCATTTCATCAAAATCGTCCCGCCATAATAGAAATGACTTGAATTTGAAATCGGATTGGGGTAATTTAATCTTCAAAGGAGGTGATCGCTATGCCGATCTCTGCTTACGTTTTCATTGAATGCACTGCAGGGACTGCCAGGGATGTGGC
>CAKZKY010000162.1 GCA_937124575.1 uncultured Pseudomonadota bacterium
TGTGTCTTAATCAGAAGAGACTATTTTCTCAAAAAGGGGAGAAGTGGTCAGGTGAAAGAGATTTAGAGCGGTTACCTTTAACCGTTCGGATTCAGGCTTTCCGAACATATTAAAACATTCGATTTGATACAAGCTCCGATTCCCTATCATCTAAAACACCCGCATTCTAAATCTTTGGGACCTGACTCGCTCTCCCCTTTAGCCTATGATGATGAAACAGTTTCCTAACAGACACGAATTGCGTGAAATTTGCATGCCTCATAACAGGCGCCACATTTTGTGCATCGATCTTGTGCGATGGCATGGGGTTTCTTCTTCTCTCCCGTGATCGCTTCAACCGAACACTTTTTCGCACAGGCGCCACAACCATTGCAGATTTCGGGATCGATCTCGTAATGGAACAAGGCTTTACATACCCCTGCCTCACACCGTTTCTTCAGGATATGGGCTTCGTACTCAGGGAGAAAGTAACGAAGGGTCGTTTGCACCGGATTGGGAGCGGTCTGACCCAGACCACAGAGCGAACCTTTTTGAACGGTCTCGCTTACCTCCTTGAGAATCTCGAGATCTTCGGGCGTTCCTTTTCCCTCGCAGATCTCATTGAGGATGTCGAGCATCTGTCGCGTGCCAAGGCGGCAGGGGATACACTTTCCGCATGACTCATTAGCCGTGAAAGAGAGAAAATACCTTGGTATATCCACCATACAGGTCTCCTCATCCATCACCACCATACCACCAGATCCCATGATGGAACCCGCTGCTGTGAGCGACTCATAATCAACGGGCAGGTCGAAAAGCTCAGCCGGAATGCATCCTCCTGAGGGGCCACCGGTCTGAACCGCCTTCACTCTTTTCCCTTTTCCCACACCTCCACCAATCTCATAGATGATCTCTTTGAGACGAATCCCCATGGGAACTTCGATGAGACCGGTTCGCTCCACTTTTCCTGCCAGGGCAAAGGTCTTTGTCCCTTTGCTCTTCTCCGTTCCAAAGCTGGCATACCACTTCGCTCCTTTTTCCAAAATGGCGGAGACATTGGCAAAGGTCTCCACATTGTTGATGTTGGTGGGATTTCCCCAGAGTCCTTTAATCGCTGGAAAAGGAGGCCTTGATCGCGGCATGCCCCTGCCACCGGCAATCGAAGCCATCAGGGCAGTCTCCTCTCCACAGACAAACGCTCCTGCCCCTTCTTTGATGTGAATCTCAAAACTGAAACCACTCCCCATGATATGTCGACCTAATAGATTGGCCTCTTCCATCTGGATCAGGGCTGTCTCCAGCCGCTTAATGGCTAATGGATATTCGGCACGGATATAGATGTAACCTTCGCTGCATCCGATCGCATAGGCTCCGATGAGCATTCCCTCAAGAACAGAGTGGGGATCTCCTTCGAGCAGGGAGCGATCCATAAAAGCACCCGGGTCTCCCTCGTCCGCATTACAGATGATATACTTTGTTCGGCCGGGCGCCTTTTTGGCGAATTCCCACTTCATTCCCGTAGGAAAACCAGCACCTCCTCTTCCACGAAGGCCTGAATCCTTGATCTCTTGAATCACCTCTTCCGGAGCCATCTGAAGCGCCTGCGCCAACCCGCTGTATCCGCCCCGGGCAATGTAGTGTTCAATATTCTCCGGGTCAATGATACCGCAATTTCGAAGCGCAATCCGAACCTGGGGTTTGATCATGGGCAGATCCTCGAAGTGTGGGATCCCATCCACAGGCCCAACGCCAATGAAACAGACAGCCCACTCTGGCTTTGGATCGTCGTCTTTAAGATAGGCAAGGAGAATCTCTTCGGTCTTTTTGGCTGTGAGGTTTCCATAGTAGATAAAAGGTCCTCCTGGTTTCCGGACCGCCATAATCGGCTCAAGATAGCAGGTGCCAATGCATCCGACCTGGAGGATGCGACCCAGAAGGTTCATCTGTTTGAGCGTCTGTTTGGCCGCTGCAAATACCTCATCCGCACCGGCTGCTTTACCGCAGGTGCCCATACCGATCTGGATGAGGGGCTGCTTTAGGTTCTCGAGCGCTCTCCAGTTTTTCTCAGCCCGCTGCTTGATCAATGAAAAATCCATAGCGCACCTCAATCTTTCTCTCTTCAGGTTATCTCATCTTTAAAACCACCCCAAGGGCAATTTATAGCGCAAGTCTTTAGCCCTGCCCGCCTACAGGACAGGCAGGTAGGCCTCTCGAAGCAACCCTAAAGGGCTGCGTTACAATGAAATTTAAAAAATCAGTCAATTTAAGTCTCTCTTGAGCGGATCTCGTCAATCAACTTCAATGCCCTCGACCGATTCAGGCTTCCGTAGACAGAATCGTTGATCACCATGACCGGTGCCAGAGCACAGGAGCCAAAGCAGGCGACCGTCTCTATCGTAAAAAGGCCATCCTCTGTCATCTGCCCTGGGACGACCTTAAGATAATCCACCAGTGTGTCCAGAAGCCGATCCGAACCTTTGACATGGCAGGCTGTTCCCCGACAGACCCGAATGATATACTTTCCAACGGGCTGAAAACGGAACTGGGCGTAGAAGGTCGCCGTTCCAAAGACCTTTGCGGCAGAAAGTCCAGTGAGACGGGCGATCTCAAGCATAGCCTGTTCCGGTAAAAAGCCAAGCGTCCTCTGAACCCGCTGGAGCATGGGAATCAGTTCACTCGGCCTTCCCTTAAATTCTTTCCTCATCTCATGAATAAGATGTTCGATCTCCAGCTTGCCTTCTATTGATAAATCCTCACAAATGGCCTGTTCCATAGATGCTCCCTTCCTTAGGATGAATCGCTCGAACTCTTTATTCAGAAAAATAAGTCTCTGGGCTAGGGCATGGATGCCTATCTCTTATATCCGTAAGGTCTATGGGCTTTAAATTAATAGCCATAACCTTTGCCCAAACTGGCGTCTTTGCCTTTACCTTAACCTAAGAACAATCTTTATCCTTCAAGAATGACACTCCATCAAGAAGGATTACCAGGCTTC
>CAKZKY010000163.1 GCA_937124575.1 uncultured Pseudomonadota bacterium
GTCACCCCGACGCATGTCATGCCCAACATTCTCAATGCAACAAGGATCGCCTTAAAAAAGGGGCTTCGAGTTCCCCTCTTCTATAACACCAGCGGATATGAGCGGGTGGAGATATTGAAGATTTTAGATGGCATCGTGGATATCTATAAGCCGGACATCAAATATATGGATGCGGATAAGGCGGAGAAGTATTCTGCTGGTGCTTCGGATTATCCCGAGGTGGTTAAGAAAGCCGTCCTCGAGATGAATCGCCAAGTGGGAGTTCATCAGATGGACAGGCGAGGAATTGCCCTTCGGGGAGTGATGATCCGGCACCTGGTCATGCCCAACCGTGTAGCAGGGACAGAGAAACTGATGAAGTGGATTGCCGAAAATCTTCCTAAAAATACCTATATCAATATCATGGCCCAGTATCGGGTCGAATACAGAGCGTATGAATATCCTGAAATTGCCCGTGGAATCACCGTCCAGGAATTTATGGAGGCCATGGATTGGGCGATAAAATACGGTTTGACCAACCTCGATCCCCATTCCAAGGCGCTCTGGAATTTTTATCACCAGCGCCGTTCCGGATAGCGTGAATGTCTGTTGGTGTTTAGAATGAAAATTTTGGTTTGCACATTCTTATGTTGAAAGGAGGGGTTTGAAATGAAGGCGGTAATCGTTTTTACAGGAACAGGGCCCATTCTCATATTAACCTCATACCCTTCACTCGATGATCCCAATTTCGTCAACAAATTGAAGACCAAGGGGATAAAAAAATTTATCTCTTTCGAAGTGCCGGTCGAAAAATGCAAAGACCTCTACGGTTACAATTACACCGATATCGTCGAAGACCTTCAGGCAAAAGACGATATGCGGGTCTTAGACTTCGATGGCCATCACATCTTTAATAACTTTTCATTAAAGGGCATGGGAACGCCCTTCATTTTTGAGGAATAGGATCGGAGTTTAATATGGGAAAGAGACTTTTGGTAATCGGAGGTGTAGCCGCAGGACCCAAGGCAGCTGCGAAGGCAAAAAGATGCGATCCTCAGATGGAGATCGTCATCTATCAGGGCGAGGAGGAGATTTCTTATGCGGGATGCGGGCTTCCCTATTTTATCAGCGGCATGATCAAAGATAGGGATAAACTGATTTCGAGGACACCTGGAAAGTTTGCCCAGGATGGGATCAGGGTTCTAAAGGGCCGTCGGGTTGAGGAGATCGATATATCGGAGAAGACGATTTCAGGAAGACATCTTGAATCTGGTAATAGCTTCAAAGATCATTTCGACCGACTTGTCATTGCCACTGGTGCAGCGCCCATCCGGCCCAGGATCGAAGGCGCAGATCTCAGGAATGTCTTTTATCTTCGTTCGATCTTCGATGCCGATGCAATCCTTCAGGCGATCGGATCAGAGATGATCACCGATGTTGTGATTGCGGGTGGAGGCTATATTGGGTTGGAGATGGCCGAATCCCTCATCCAGTTAGGAAAGAAGGTGACGATCGTCGAGTTAGCCCCTCAAATCCTCACCCTCTTTGATGAAGATTTTGCAACGGTGCTCCGACGATATCTGGAGACCAAAGGGATAGAGATCTACACCTCGGAGGGTATTGAGGCATTGATAGGAAGAGAAGGAAGGGTGATTCAAGTTCGGACCGTAGGCCGTGAGATTGAAGCGCATGCAGTCTTAATGAGCCTTGGAGTGCGGCCACAGGTTGATCTGGCGAAGAAGGCTGGTTTGAGGATCGGTGAGACTGGAGCCATCTGGGTGAACGAGAGGATGGAGACCAGTGTCGAAGGAGTTTATGCGGCAGGAGATTGTGCGGAGACAACCCATCTGATCACGGGGAAGAAGGTCTGGGTTCCTCTTGGTTCTACAGCAAATAAACAGGGTAGAGTTGCGGGTATCAATCTCTGCGGTGGCAATGCGGTCTTTCCAGGAGTGATGGGTACGGCGATCTTCAAAGTTTTTGATTTCAATGTGGCAAAGACCGGCTTAAGCATGAGGGAGGCGGAAAAAGAGGGATTTCACCCTGTCCAGGCGATCGTAAGAGGGTATGATCGGGCCCATTACTATCCTGGCGGGAAGGATTCCACTTTGAAGGTGATTGCCGATCAGAAGACAGGAAGGATTCTTGGTGGCCAAGCCATGGGAGAAGGCCCTTCAGATAAGTTGATCGATATTTTAGCCATGGCCCTTCACGGAAAGATGACCGCTCAGGAGTTGGCCAACGTGGATCTCGCTTACGCCCCGCCCTTCAGTCCAGCCCTCTCACCAATCATAGTGGCGGCCAATGTTCTGACGAACAAGCTGGAGGGAAAGGTAAAAGGAATCGAGGTTGCAGAGGTAAAAGAGAAACTTTTGTCCGGAGATTCTTTTCAAGTATTGGATGTTAGAGAGGAAGACGAGGTTAAAAGAAAACGAATTCCAGGCTCGACCTGGATTCCTTTGGCTAAATTGGGTAAGCAGGTAGGCGAGCTTGATAAAAATAAGGAGATTGCTGTCCATTGCGAATCAGGCCTTCGTTCCTATAAGGCCTGTCTCAAACTCCAGGAGCAAGGTTTTGAAAATGTGAAGAATGTCGATGGCGGCATGCTCTGCTGGTGTGAT
>CAKZKY010000164.1 GCA_937124575.1 uncultured Pseudomonadota bacterium
ATTATACCTTATATCGTCCCTTTAAAGCAAAAACAAAATGAGGGATGTATTTTGTTTTGAAGGCGGTTTTTGAGCAGACCATTTCTTGTATTAAAGTTTGGGTTACCGATTATTTTCGCATCAGGTGGGTGACGGCTTTCTCTAAGCCGTCGAGGGTGAGCTCGAACATGGGAAAGATTTCCTGAATATGAAGGATCGTCCTTGTATAAGGCCATTCCAGAGAGGGGACTGGGTTGAGCCAGACCGAATGGGGAAAGGTTTTGGCAATGAACTGGAGCCTCATATAACTTGGCTTTCCTGATCTCTCACCGACATAGATTGAGCCATCTGTTGACATCAACTCATAAGGTGCCATACTCGCATCTCCAACAATGATGAATCTTGTCTCCGGATCGAGGCGAACCAGCTCTTCCACAGGAAAAGGCTTTGAGCGTCTCTGAGGATCCTCCCAGAGATGGTCATAAATGGTATTGTGGAAGTAGAAAGTTTTAAGGTCTTTGAATTGTGACCGTGCATAGTTGAAGAGGGTCTGGACGAGCTCGACATAAGGATCCATGGACCAACCGCCATTGTCAATGGCCAGAATCACTTTGAGACGGTCTCTCAGGCTTTGATCGAAGATGATCTCGATCTCTCCTGCGTTTTTCATCGTCTCATAGATCGTCTTTTCGATATTGACCTTATCTCTGGGACCATGGGGGACCATGTTTCTTAAGCGTTTGAGGGCTTCTCCCATCTGGGATTCGGTAAGGGGGCCTTCCTGGGAGTAATCTCGATATCTTCGCTCCATCGCCACCTTAACGGCCGACTTGTTTCTCGAAACCCCTCCGACCCTCATTCCCCCAGGATGATAGCCAGAATGTCCAACCGGAGAGGTGCCTCCTGTTCCGATCCATTTGCTTCCACCGCGATGAGCTTCGGTCTGCTCCTTGAGACGGTCGAGAAAATATTGGATGAGCTCCTCGGGCGTGAGTTTACTCAATTCTTCCTCCTTTATGCCGAGGATATCCGCTAATTCCTTAGGATTTTTCAACCATTCGTCAAGAAGAGCCCTTGCCACCTCAGAGAGCTCAAACATATCGGGTTCCTTTAACTCAACGCCCTGAAAGCGATGGGCAAAGACCTGGTCGTAAAGATCGAAGTATCGCTCGCTCTTTACAAGAATTGAACGGGCGGCCGTATAGAAGTCGTCCACAGAATTGACCAGCCCCATATTCAAGGCCTTTTGGAGCCTTAAAAATGAGGTCGGGGAGACCGGGATGCCAACTTTTTTAAGTAAATAGAAGAAATCCACAAACATATGTGTTTTATTTCGTTGGGCGGTATCGGCAACGAGGCCAGTATCGTTGATTAAAGGCCACGTTCATCCTCTTTTAATTCTTTTTCCGTAAGCGTTACCGAATTACGAAACTGGCCTCTTTACCCTAACCTTTACCTGCTCCGTTTCATTAGACTCTGAATCTCGCCACTGCATTCTGAGCCACGGTATAATCGGGGCTCTTCTTAAAGAGCACACCCAGATAGGGGACTTCTCCTTTGACCAGGTCTTTCACACGAAAATCGGGATCTGACCTCAGGGCTCGGATCCAGTTGATCAATTCTCTTGTCGCCGGTTTCTTCTCAATCCCCTTAATCTCCCTGAGACGATAGAATGTTCTCACCGCACTATCTAAGAGTTCTTTGTCAATTTCTGGAAAATGAACCCCAACAATCCTTCTCATCATATCTGGTTCTGGAAAGGCGATATGATGGAAGTTGCATCGCCCCAGAAATGGGTCGGATAGGTCTTTTTTCGCATTCGATGTGATGATAATCACCGGACGGTGTTTTGCCCTTATGGTTTTGTCGATTTCGATGATATCGAACTCCATCTGATCGAGCACATCGAGCATATCATCTTGGAAGTCAGTATCAGCCTTGTCAATCTCATCGATTAAAAGGACCACCCTCTCATCGGAAGTAAAAGCCTGCCCGATCTTGCCCATTCGAATATATTCTTCAATATTACTGACATCTCTTTTAGAATCTCCAAAACGACTGTCGTTGAGCCTCGTGAGCGTATCATATTGATAGAGGGCATCGATGAGCTTCATACTCGATTTGACATTGAGAACGATCAACTTCATACGGAGGGCTTCGGCAATCGCATGGGCCAACATGGTCTTCCCAGTCCCAGGTTCTCCTTTGAGCAGGAGGGGCATTTCGAGGGCCATCGAAATATTCACGATCTTAGCCAGCTCTTCATCGAGCACATACTTTGAGGCACCTGTAAACTTTCTGTTTTTAATCGCGTCGTTCATCTTTTCTGCTCCTTCTGGAAATCCAATCTTGTGAAAAAATTTACTATTTATATTAACCACTCTTGCTCCCCGTTTCAACCCTGGCAAGGATTTCCTTGCGTAAGGGATTGAAATCTGGTTAAATTTCTATTTATGTCGCAGATTAATAATCACCGTCAATGGTGGATAACACTCAATATCTCCATTGGCGTCTATATGTCCACGCTCGATGCCAGTATTGTGAACATCTCCCTTCCAACAATCGTTCAGTCTTTGAATACCAATTTGAAGACAGTGGCTTGGGTTGTAATGGCTTATCTAATCATCATCACCGGATGCCTGCTTCTCATGGGAAGGTTGGCTGACCTTTACGGTCAAGGGAAGATTTTTCTCCTCGGTTTTTTCGCTTTTACATTAGGTTCAGCCCTCTGTGGCTTTTCTCCATCCATCCTTTTTTTGATTGGTTCGAGGATGATCCAGGGTTTTGGGGCATCTGCCTTGATGGCCATTGGTCCAGCGATCATCACCAACGCCTTTCCCGAGAGAGAACGAGGACGGGCCTTGGGTATGCTTGGTTCGGTCGTTTCCTTGGGATTCATTACTGGTCCCTTGATTGGAGGGTTTTTAGTTGAACATTTTGGATGGCGATCGATCTTTCTACTTAATCTTCCTATTGGAGCCATTGGGCTCTTTCTCTCTTCGAAGATTTTGAAAGGGGATCGAAAAGCAGCTAAGGTGCAGCTCGATCTTCGCGGAACCCTTCTTTTCTTCCTCTTTGTGACGACATTTCTCCTTTTTCTGAACCGGGTAGGTTGGGAATCCACTCCCTTCTTCTGGGGGTGGTTATTTTTCGCTGCAATCTTTCTGTCCCTGTTCATTCTGTCCGAACGCCATTCCACCACCCCCCTGATTGACATTGCAATCTTTAGGAAGAGGCTTTTCGTTTCTTCGCTTGGAGCGAGTCTTCTCTCCTTCTGGATCAATGGGGCTCATAATTTTGTCATCCCTTTCTTTCTTCAAATGATTCTTGGATACTCTCCTTCCCAGACAGGAATGTTGATCTTTCCTGTAGCACTGACGATAATGGTGATGGCGCCCATTGGAGGAAGGGTATCAGATTGGGCAGGAGTGAGAATTCCTGCGACCATTGGTTTAATCATCACCATTCTCACGGTCTTTTCATTCATTTTTATCAAGAGAGATGGAAGCGATGTCGAGATTCTATTGAGACAGGTGATCCTTGGTATTGGAATCGGGTTCTTCAATCCGGCCAATAATAGTGCTATTATAGGATCGCTTCCGAAATCGGATGTAGGGGTTGCCTCCAGTTTTTTAGCCCTTGCCAGAAATTTGGGCATAGTGATGGGAGTCGCTTTTGCGGAAATGATCATCGCCCTGAGAATTCCTGTGACTTTATCTGGGGAAAGAGGACCGACGCTTGAGTCCATTCAGGATGTCTGGCGGATGGTTATGATTGTTGGATTCATTGCTATTTTCCTCTCATGGAGAAGGGGAGGAAGGGAGGTGTGATGATGAAAAAAGCGGCGAGAAGAAACGGAAGTGATTCGTGGGAGATGAACAGAAGAGATTTACTAAAGCTCATGGGCGCTGGAGCGCTCTTGGCAATGGTTCCCGGGGATGGCTTTGGAGGAAGTCTTCCAGAGTTTTCCCCTTCCAAAGGGGAGGGATTGATCTTTGTTGTTGGAGATGGGATGCCCTTGGGAGTTATCAAAGCCATGCATCACCTCCGAGCGAGAATTCACGGAGACTCAGGATCGTTGTTTTATTCAAAGATGAGAGATGTTCATTCCGTTGTTGGCTACATGTCCACTGAAAGTCTTTCCAGTATTGTAACCGACTCAGCACCCGCATCGGTTGCCTGGTCAACCGGATCAAAGACGATCAATCGGGTTTTAGCCTCTCTTCCTGATGGAAGACCGCTTAAGACCATTATGGAACTTCTTAAAGCGGAAGGCTATGGCTGTGGCTTGGTGACCACGACCCGGGTAACCCATGCCACACCTGCGGCATGGGTGTCGCATCAGTTGCAGAGGGATGAAGAGGAAGCGATAGCCTCAGATTACCTGAAGTTCAAACCGGATGTTCTGCTTGGTGGTGGAAGCGGATTTTTTGAGCCATCGAGAAGAAAAGACGGTAATGACATGTTTAAAGCCTTCTCTGACGAAGGGTATGAAGTGGTCAGGGAGAAAGCAAGCCTTCTCAAACCTGAAATCGGGTCTTCTTCAAAACCTCTTTTAGGCATCTTTAGCTCATCGCATATGAGCTATTATTTAGATCGGCTCAATCAGGCTGAGCTTGGAAAGAAGGAACCCACCCTTCCTGAAATGACGATGATGGCTTTGCAAAAACTTTCGAGAAATCCAAAGGGATTTATTCTGCAGGTGGAGGCTGGCCGGATCGACCATGCCAACCATTCCAATGATGCGTGGACGGCCATCCTTGATACTTATGAACTCGATTTGACCCTGGCTGTAATTGATGCCTATCTGAAGATCAATCCAAAGACCCTTGTCATTATCACTTCGGATCACGGAACCTCATGTTTTGGTATTAATGGGACCGGTCCTGAATACAATGATGCCACCGAAGCTCTGAAGAAATATCAGCCCATCAAAGGTTCCTTTGAAATAATTCGGAAACGAATAAAAAGGGAGAGCAGCGAGGGAGAGATTAGAGACATCTTTGAACACTTCACCACTTTCAAGATTTCGAGAGAGGAGGCGTCCATGATCCAGGCCGCGATGCAGCCCGATTATAAACCTTTTCATGGTGACTACTTAATCCAACCCGATGCGGTGATGGGGATGATCTTGGCCCATAGTCTCTATCCAAAAGTAAGGGGTGTAAATGTGGAGGGCTCACCTTTGCTGAGGAGAGGGAATGTAGGATTTACCTCCACCAACCATACCGGCGAGGACCAGGTCCTACTCTCGTATGGACATAAGGCAAAAGATCTTGGATTAGGGCGGCAGGTGGACAACACCTATCTGTTTACGGCAATGTGTGAGTTCTTCGGGGTTCGATATAAAAACCCGACGATGACCGAAGAGGAGGCAAGACCCTTCATCAAAACTGCATCTTTGGAGGAGTGGAAGAGACATATGGAGTTGCATATCGCATAAACTTTCCCTCACTCTCCTTCTAACGCCCCCATCCATCTTCTCTCTTAAGGTGAGATGGGGAAAAGGGGGAGTTATAATGGGGAGCGAATCAAGGTTAAAGGAGAAAAAAAGAGGGATATCCACCCGAATAAGATTTTACAAATGGCTAAAGTTTTAGGTATAATGCGAGCAACCATTATGTACACAGAAGTTTGTTGTTATCGAAACTTGTAATGGAGATTATTAGTTGACCTTTCATAAAACCAAAGGAGACATCCTGTGAGGCGTTCGGATGGAAGAAAGCCAGAGGCATTAAGGCCATTAAAGATTATCAGAAATTATCTGAAGCATCCTGAGGGG
The DNA here is from genome assembly GCA_937124575.1 of uncultured Pseudomonadota bacterium. Lineage (GTDB taxonomy): Bacteria > Desulfobacterota > BSN033 > BSN033 > UBA1163 > RBG-16-49-23. The sequence goes on from CAKZKY010000164.1 coordinate 5,762, forward strand.
TCTGTCTTTATTGAAATGGGCGATACGAAGGTGATTTGTTCAGCCAGTGTCGAAGAGAGGGTGCCCCCTTTTTTGAGAAATACAGGTAAGGGATGGGTAACGGCAGAATATTCGATGCTTCCACGCTCCACCAACACCCGAACGCCAAGGGAGACTGGAAGGGGAAGTGGCCGCACTTTTGAGATTCAGAGATTGATCGGCCGTTCGCTTCGGTCGGTCACCGATCTCAGTGGATTTGGAGAGAGGACGATCTGGATCGATTGCGATGTGATTCAGGCAGATGGAGGGACACGAACGGCCTCCATCACTGGAGCCTATGTGGCGTTGGTAGATGCCTTTCGAAAGATGGTGGAGAAAGGGATGATTCAGAAGATACCCATCGATGATTCAGTTGCAGCAGTGAGCGTAGGGAAGGTGGCGGGAAAGATTCTGCTCGATTTAAATTATGAGGAGGACTCTAAGGCTGAGGTTGACATGAATGTCGTGATGACTGGATCCGGAGCGTTTGTGGAGGTTCAGGGAACTGCGGAGAATGCTGTCTTCTCAAAAGAGGAGATGGACGCATTGATTCGGGTGGCGCAGAAAGGCATAAAGAAACTTACGGCATTTCAAAAGAAATCTCTTGAAGGAGAAGGATGATTACAAAAAGGGGAGTAGAGGTTGTTTTGGCGACCCAGAATAGGGGTAAGTTAAGGGAGATTCGGAGTGTACTGAAAGGATTTGGGTTTCATATTCGCGGGCTTTCGGATTTTAAGAATCTTCCTGAAGTGGAGGAGGATGGAGACAGTTTTATTGAAAACGGATTAAAAAAAGCCCGCTTCTATAGTCAGCTTCTTGGAAAATTAACCATTGCAGATGACTCCGGGTTGGTAGTGGATGCTTTGGGAGGAGCGCCTGGAATCTATTCAGCACGTTATGCAGGCCCCAAGGCATCGGATCAGGAAAATCGGAAGAAACTTCTTAAGGCATTGGATGGCATTCCAATCTCAAAGAGGGGAGCTTCGTTTAAGTGTGCGATTGCAATGGTATCGCCGGATGGGTGGGAGTTGGTCACTGAGGGGTCGTGCAGAGGAAGAATCGGATTTAAAGAAATCGGGAGAAATGGATTTGGATATGATCCGATCTTCATCATTCCTCGTTATGGAAAGACCATGGCCCAACTTAGCCTTGAGGAGAAAAACAGAGTGAGTCATCGAGGCAAAGCCTTAAGGAAATTGAGAAGACTTCTAAAGAACTTCGGTAACACCTTAGCGTTTTGAAAAATCTTTCATAAAATCCCTCCCGACCTCCTTTTGCCATAGGGAGGAGAAATACTTCCCCTTTTGAAAAAGGAGGATTGAGGGGGATTTGTGGTTTTACGATATTTTGTCATCCCTCTTTTTCAAAGTGCTAAAGTAATAAGAAGTTTGCAGGCTAAAAACCTTTGGATTTTTTTGAATGATGTGTTAAAAAACTAAGGGCACTCGTTGTTTATTCATTTGGACATTGGTAAATTGGTTATTATTTGGTTCCGCGCTTCGCGGGATTGGAATTTGATGATTGGAAATTGATTTCGATGTCGGGGCGTAGCGCAGCCTGGTTAGCGCGCCTGCCTTGGGAGCAGGAGGTCGGCCGTTCAAATCGGCTCGCCCCGACCATAATTTTCCCCAACTTCATATAATTATAA
>CAKZKY010000165.1 GCA_937124575.1 uncultured Pseudomonadota bacterium
CCGCCTGCTGAAACACTTCCTGTTCTCGTTCCAGGTTGTATAAACCTGGCATGTTCAGCAGCAATCGAAATATCGCAGGCCAGATTAATCTCATTGCCGCCCCCTGCTACCACGCCGTTGATCCTGGCAATGATCGGTTTTCCACAGGTTCGTATCATGTAGAGCATTCTCTCGTAATATTCCCACCACATGTAGAATTCATGAGGCCTTTCGGGATAAATTGTGGAATAAGTCCCTGCGTCCCCTCCGGTACAGAAGGCCTTATCTCCAGCGCCTGTTATGATTCCTACGGCGATTTTATCATCCACAAGGATGTCATGGAGGGCGTCACAGACCTCGGCCAATTCCGTTCCGGTATAGGCGTTATACCGGTTGGGGCGATTCAGTGTGATCTTGGCAACCCAGTCTTTCTTCTCATAAATGATCTCTTCAAACTCAAGTTCTTTGGGATCTCTTCCCCTAAATAATTTCTCATACCTAGCTTTTCCGTTCATGTTGTCCCCCTTTCATTTTTTACTTGTGATGTTACGAAACCTTCTTATTGTTACATGCTCTGTTTATGATTTATGCTCATTTAAAATCGTTTTTTTTCACCTCCTTTTTTTCGATTACTGAAATTCGAGGGTCTACTCCTCTCCTTCCCATCCCTCCCCTGTCGCTTTCTCCGCCCCTTTGGCATTTCCATTAAGATTTGCGCATGGAATGGAAGCCCATCACCCAAATTCCGATTTAGAAACGTAAGCCCTTTTGCTATCCGGTCATTGCGGGGACCCGCAGGGGCAATCTCATTGAAAAAGGCGAGATTAGTTCGGTTTCCTTGCCATGACAATTTCTAAATCGGGATTTAAGCCATCACCGTCCATTTGAATTGATAAATCTTTTCAGATAAGATAAGTGAAATATAATTCATGATAAATTTTTCACAATTTATAATTCGTTTATAAAATTTTGTCAAGCCTTTTCAAATTTTCTTTCAAATGTGGTACGATGGCAAATATTAGGGCCGTTTGTTCAAAAAAGGGTCGAAGTGAACCTAAATTGAGCAATTTTTCACCCCTCACGAGGGGGACAGGGAGGCCGAAAAGCCTTTTAGAACGATCACCTTTGATAGATTGAATCAACCATGAGGCCCGTTCAATTATCTCCCGTTTGGTGAAAGCTTTAGATGAATTGCCCGAACCTATAACGCATCGCATTCTAAAACGGTTTGAGGTATCTTTGCCCCCCTTGTAAGATAGGGTGAATCGCTCAATTTAGGTCGAAGTGAATTGAGATGCCGGAGGAGAAAAAATGGCAGAGTGGACGTTTCTCACCAATCATGCAAGAGTGCTGGCACTGATGGCTAACCGTCCTAAAATCACTGCAAGGGACTTGTCAAGCCTTATCGGGATTACCGAGAGGTCAATCCGAAGCATCATCGCTGATCTCGAGTCGGAAGGTTACATTGAAAAGATGAAAGAAGGGAGGCGGACAAGTTATAAAATTCATGCCAAATTGCCTTTTCGGCATCCCACTCAAAAAGATCAGTCAATAGAAAAACTCTTAAAAGCGTTGGGCTGTAAATTAGTTTAACAAACCAAGTAGATGAAAAAACGTTTGGAGTGGCTAAAGGCTTATAGTAAAACCATTTTAGATATTTGGAGAGTATAAAACCATGACAGGGTTCGTGATCAAGAAAAACCACTTTAAGACGAAGATCGTCTGCACGATCGGTCCGGCAAGTGAATCTCCCAAGATTCTGGAAAGTTTGATCAAGACAGGGATGAATATTGCCAGGCTCAACTTTTCTCACGGGACGCATCAGGAGCATTTGAGAAAGATCAGAACAATTCGCGAGATCGCAGACCGATTGGGAACCAACATTGCCATCCTTCAGGACCTCTCCGGTCCTAAGATTCGGATTGGAAAGATGAAGGAGGGGGGAGTGGAATTGCGGCAAGGAGAGGAATTTCATCTTACCACCGGGATGCTTCTGGGTGATGAGAAAAAGGCTTCTGTCTCTTATCCTTCTCTTCCCCAGGAGGTGAAAGCTGGGGATAGGATTCTTCTTGCCGATGGGACGATTGAACTTCAGGTCAT
>CAKZKY010000166.1 GCA_937124575.1 uncultured Pseudomonadota bacterium
GGAGAGAAGGGATGCCTATATCTTGGGGCTCTTCGGTCTTTTCTTTTGTAATGGCAGTCCTCACAGGAGTTCATGGTGTTGTCAAGGTCATCCCTGACCGTCTGTTGAAGTGATTTGCCCTTGGCAAAGTGATGCTCCTTATCTCCGGGATGACAGGAGATACAATTCATGCCTCTGGCCTTGTGAATATCTGTTTGGAGAGTCCAGTCGTACCCCTTTTTTCTTTCAGCGTAGAGGCTGTGACAGGACCAGCAGTTCTCATCGTGGGGTCGCCTGACGATCTGCAGATGGAGATTTTCAAAATCGGCAACTTCCTTTTTTGTGTAGTCGATCTCAATCTCTTCAGCAACAGGATTTTTGGATTGATCTTCTGATAGCTTCAGGGTGGCCCATCCAGCTCCAACCGTGGGCCCATATCTGAAGAAACGTCCCCTGAGAACTGCTCCCCTCTCTTTCCATTGATATCCCTTGAGATGGCAGATGAGGCAATCCGCTTCACTTGCCCCACTTTGGTCCCAGGCCGCTCCGTATTTCTCATCTCCTGCGTTGAAAGGAGAGTAATCTCCATCCAGCAGAGGGTTGTCTCTCGATAGCTCATAGCCAAACTTTTTTGTCTTTTCATTGTAGTAAGGATTTCCGTTCCGGTCGAACTCTCCCCACCCTCCACCAGGATGGCAGGCCCCACAGTTTCGCACAAAGTAGAAAGGGGATTTATCCATTTCGGAGAAATGCCGGTTTACTTTCCGTGCCAGCTGGCTTGAATCCATAGAAAGAGGAGAATGTTTCCCAAACAATCCTGAAGAAAGGTTCCAGGGATACTTCGAGTCGTAATTATCACTTACAACTATTTTACCGGTGCTGTCAGTACGTCCCTGCTGAAAGTGATAACCCCTGGTGATGAGATCATAGTCGTGGCATGTTCCACAGGTCTTTTTGGGGCTATAAGGAACTTTGCTTTCGAGGGTGAGAGGGGTTCCATCAGAACCTCTCAATACGATCCGGTCATGGGAGGGACCCTGGGAAGAGATCAGGGTGGGGTAAAATCCCGAGAGAAGGCTTAAAAAAGCGGTTAAAAAAAGAAAGAATCCTAACCTGTTCACGGAGAGCACCTCTAAGGATTTTCCATCATAGTATATTCTGAACTAAGGAATAGGGCAAGGGGCGATGGTGGATTTATTGGCAGATGCTTGAGATCCGGTATTCGGTCTTTCTCTTTTTTATCTCTTTTTGAGCTATCTCTCTGGCTGTTTTGGTCAGAAACCATTGGGCGATGACCTTCTCCAGATAGTCAAGATAGGAAGAAGGTTGCATATTAAACCGTTCTAAATCAATAGCCACTCCCTTTCGGGAATACCTCCATAATTTGTCCGCGTCCTTAACAATTCGGTCATCGCCTGAGATGGCTTTTTTCCTCGTATCATGGCCGCGGATGATCTGACGGATCTTCTTTATCTTTTCGGAAGAATAACCCTGCTGGGTTAGTATGGTTTCGGCAATCCTGGCTCCTTCTGATTCGTGAGCCTTTGTCAATCTAAGATTGGATAGGTTTGGACCGAAGGCAGTCAGTTGCAGTTTTTCCGGGATGGTGTTCCAACCCACGTCATGGAGAAGGATCGCAGGGATGACAATATCTTCATCCCCTTGTTCCGATTCGAGAAGTTTAAAGGCATATCGGAGTGCGATCCGGGTATGTATGAGATTCTTTCGGGTCCTAAGGTAGGGTCTTGCATTTTTAAAAATCTTCTGATGAATCGGTTTGATTTGAAACAAGTCTCTCTCCCAATCCGTTTATATCAAGTTGACGAAAAAGTCTCTTTCAGTCTTTTTCTGGATTATGTTAAGATAAATCGGACAGAGCATCAAGGGGAGGCATTGCTCCCCACCTATCAGCAGAAGGATGATCCATGAGGCGAATTTATCTGGACAAAAGGGTCTGGAGGGATACAAAAGAGAACTGGGTCAGTTTTGAGAGTGATCCGAAACTCCGAGTCACCAAGGCAAATATCTATGGCCGTTGTGTGCCCTGCATCTCCAACCTCTATCAGCAGTTACAGGAGGGGAAAGAGGAGATCGAGTTGAAGGAGGCATTCCACTGCTGGAAAGTCGTTGCTGTCCTTAAAGACCGAGAGGAGTGTTTGGAAGTGCTGGCAAAGTATGAGGATCGATTCCTTGGAACTCATGATGTGAGGGGGAAGTTCGGTTCAAGTCAACCTTCCAAGACCTCGAAGGTCTTAATGTTTCATGTGGAGCAAGAGGAGGAGAGGGATCGGATTTTCAAAGAACTTCAGGCCTGTGTTCAGGAGGTGAATCCCGAGGCAGAGGTCTTTTATCAGAGGGCGTGTGCCAACCTCTATTATGAGCTTCTTGGAGATTGGAGAGACTGGAAAGAAATGACCCAGATAAAGAACCCAGCTGTACGGACCATGCTCATTGAGAGGATTAAGAAATTATTGTATTGGGAAAAAGGAGGGTAAAAGGTAGACTATTATTATCATGAAAGAATACGGATCCATAGTTTAGGTATGCAGACATGTGAACAGTGGCTGATTTATTATCCCATTCGGTCATCAATAAATATCCAACTGTATTTTGATGACCTCTTCAATTCTGCGCATATCTTCTTCTGAGAGAAAACCGGCACGTTTAAAAAGTCGTAACTTACTTACGGTTGACAATTGATCGGCCATTGCTTTACTTTCTTGGCCCTCAAAAATTACCAATGCCTCGCTGGGGTATAGACGATCTGTCTTGCTTGTTAGGGGAATAACTTGAACTCGATTGAGGAACTTATTTGAAGCATCATTGCTGACAATGACAGCAGGGCGCTTCTTTTTGATTTCTCCACCAATGGAAGGATCAAAATTAACCCACCAGACCTCACGCCGTTTCATGGTCGGCGTCCTTAAAAGTGATCTCGGCCCACTCCATAGCTTCTTCCTCTCGTTTTTTGTCCTTTGCCATTTGAGCGTAAGCCGATTCCAGGTTGGGGCGTACTACGTGGGGGCGCACTAGTTCTTCGACAAATTTGCTGATCTTGCGAGGGCCGATGGTCTTGTGGAGCCCTTCATAAATTTTCTCGTCCACGGTTATTGTTAATTTTTTCTGCATTGAAATCCTCAGCTCTATTTTATATACGTATAGTATACGTGCATTCTTTAAATATGTCAACGGATAAAAAATTGATAATTTAGGAGAGTAAGATGTTTCATCACATGACTAACGCTCGGCTCTGAAATGATCCCCCAGCATTCATTTGAGCCTTTCAAAAAGGCTGGCCATGACTCGGACCGTTCGGTGGATTTCGTAAAAGGTTGGGTAACCCTCTTTTTCGAGGGGGAATCGGGTCTCATCCCGGATCTTTTCTGGGCCTATTAGCCAGAAAAGAATTGGCTTTCTTGGTTTTCTTATGCCAGAGAGAATTTCCTTTGCATTGAGAAGCCAGATTCCATGCCCAGCATAGATGTGAACAATGATCCCGTCCACTTCGGGGTCTTCGTGAAGGGCTGAGATTCCCTCTCGGTAAGCAAGGGCAGGGCCGGTCTTTTCCATCGCAGGCCAGTAATCTACAGGGTTTTTAACAGGCATCCAGTCAGGAGAAAGTTCCTGCAATCGTTTTTTGGTGCTGGGAGATAATTGTGCCAAGGTAAGGCCATATTTCTCCATATGGTCTGTGGTGACAATCCCTGCGGCACCACTATAAGTCAAGATTGCGATTCTTGGTTTTTCCTCAGGAGGGTGTTGGGTATAGAACTCTTTTTCAAGGGTTCGGGCGATATCCATCATCTCAAAGAAATCGTCAGCCTGAATGACCCGTGCCTGTCTCAGAATCCCCCTGATCAGATCAGGATTTCCAGCCAAGGAAGCGGTGTGGCTGAAGGAAGCTTTTGCCCCAGAGGAGGTCTTTCCACCCTTGAGTGCGACAATCGGTTTTCTCGATGAGGCAGCCAGTTCGAAAAATCTCCTGCCATTGATGAAGGATTCGAGATAGAAACAGATGACCCTGGTAGCAGGATCATTGAGGAAGTATTCCAAAAAATCATTTTCAGCCACATCCGATTTATTGCCGATGGAGCAGACCTTTGCGAGGCCAAGGGTCTTATTGCCCATCAGGGTGATGATGAATCCTCCAGAGAGAAGGCCACTCTGCACCACAAGAGAGATATGACCTGGGAGGAGAGCCTCCTTCATATCTTGAGGAATAACAAAAGAGAAGATATAGCGCTTCTCCGTATCAATCAACCCCATGCAGTTGGGTCCCCATATTCGGATTCCACTTCTTTTCGCAATGGCAAGACACTGATCCTG
>CAKZKY010000167.1 GCA_937124575.1 uncultured Pseudomonadota bacterium
ATTGCTGATTTCAGCATCATCGACTATGTGGAGGGTAAGGGTGATCTGGATCGCCAGGTGATCCGGACCATCGGCGATCCGGATGAAAAATTTAAGCAGGACCCTGTGCGGATGATCCGGATCATCCGCCATGCCCCACGCACGGGGTTTCGTATTGAAGAAAAGACCTACCAGGCCATCCTGAGACACCGGGAAGAGATAAAAAAATGTTCTCCCTCAAGGGTTCGGGATGAATTCCTGAGGGAGTTGAAAGAAGGCGCTGCCGCATCCTCTCTCCGGCTGATGATCGAAACCGGATTGTTCTTCTCACTCTTTCCGGACCTCAGGAGGGTTTTCGGAGACCAAAATCCCCATCAGAAAAAGGATCGAAAATACTTTCTCTCCCTTTTCAATCTAATTGACGAACTGATAAGGAAAGGACGCCCGGTCCCTGACCAAATCCTCCTGGCTTTGTTGATCCATCCCTTTTCGCAGAGAATCGTCCCTGAGCATCCCTATATCGGAGAGAGGGAAAGGTTCATCTATTTCGTAGAATCGATTCGTTGGGCCATTGACCAGATGCTTACCCCCTATTCCATCCCTCGGGGAATAAAGGAGATAGTTTCTCAAATTCTGGTCGCCCAATCCAGTCTAAGGAAATCCCTCAAGAAAGGGGCTTTCCCCAAGCGTTTGCGGATGAAAAAATATTTTGAGGACGCCGTCCTTCTTTGGGGAATAGAGGCTCGAGCAAAAGGGAGAATGCTTCCCAACCTGCTCCGCAAAGCAATGCCTTTCGGTTTTTTACCCTGATGGCCCAAAGGATTCAGAAGAGAATTACTTACTTCATTAAAACCGAAGGTAGAAAAAGGGTAAGTTGAGGGAATAAGAACAATATGGCAGCGCAGATGACATAACTAATCAAAAAGGGGACGACCCCACTGTAAATGACACCGAACGGAATTTTGGTGATGTTTTTCACGACAAAGACGTTGATGGCCACAGGAGGGATGAGACACCCGATCATGACAAAAATATGCAGGATAACACCAAACCATATTGGATCATAACCCAATTTAATCACCACTGGAAAGAAGATCGGTGTGGCAAGGACCATGAAGGCAAGGTCATCGATAAAAGAACCTCCTATTTCATAAATCAATAAAATGAAAATCATAATGAGGAAGTGGGGATAAGGAAGCTCCACGATCCAATCGGCAGCGAGCATGGGTATCTTCGTCACCACAAGGAAATGACCAAAGATTGTGGAACCTGCGATGAGCATCAGAACCATACAGGCAGTGCGAAGAGCTTCTCCAATCGATTTAATGAATCCTTTAAAGTTAATATCCCTCTTGGCAATCGATAAAAGGAGAACCGCAAAAGTTCCAACGCTTCCGGCTTCGGTAGGTGTGAAATAACCCCATGTCAGTCCTCCGATCACGATCAGAAAGATAATGAGAACCCATATCACATCCTTAAGAGAAACCATTCGTTCCTTCCATGTCGATTTTTCTCCTTTTGGGCCCAGGGAGGGATCGATCCTGCACCATCCATAGACAATGGAAAATAAAAAGAAGGAAATGATCAGTCCCGGGATGATTGCTGCCAGAAATAATCTGCCTATAGACTGTTCGGTGATAATCCCAAATACAATCAAGGTAACGCTTGGGGGAATGAGACTGCCGAGCGTTCCACAAGTAGATACAATCCCCGTAGATAGTTTCTTGCGGTAACCATATTGATCCATCTCAGGAACGGCCACACTGGCAAAGGTTGCGGCCGTGGCCGGGGAGGATCCAGTGATTGCCCCAAACGCCGCGGCCCCTACTACGGTGGCCATGGCCAACCCTCCTGGGATATGTCCGATAAATTTATAAGAGGTATCATATAATCTCTTCGCAATCCCCGCATTAAAAGCGATCTGACCCATAAGGACAAAGAGAGGGATAACGGTAAAGCCGTAATCGGCAAAGACATGGAAGACATCCTTTGCCAGTAAATTCAATCCGGCCTGAAAAGAGACAATATAGCTGAATCCGAGAAAACCCACGAGGGCCATGGCAAAACCCAACTCGATGCCTGTAAGAAATAGGCATAATACCACCGCCATCCCTAATAATCCCACTGTGACTTCACTCATATTTCCCCCTATAAATTTTCAAGAAATCACATCCGATCGTCAGGCACTGAATGAAACAGCAAATACCGATCCCGTAAGCCACAGGATAGAAAGGCATCTGCAAGGTCAGTGAAACTTCTCCAGATTTTTGCAGATCCATTCCATACTTGATCAGGTTCCAGCCAATCATCAGGAACAGCCATATCACCAGACATCTTGTGACAATGTTGAAGGCATTTCTGATCTTTTTAGAAAACCTCGAAATAATAAAATCGACATAGATATGTCCTCTGATCCAGGAGGTGAAGGGAAGAGAAAACCCTATCACGACTGCCCCAGAAAAGGCAACCAATTCATAGGTGCCAACGATAGGCTTTCTAAAGGACCTTAATATGACATCGAGGACGGTGAGGCCCATCATAAAGGTGAGGCTGATTCCTGCAATGACGTTAAGGAAACGGCTGCCCACTCTGATGATGTTCAGTAAACCTTCCATAGATTCCTCTCCTAATGTTTTTGGGTAAACACAATAAAAAAAGGGGAGGGAGAATAAAAACCATCCTTCCTCCCCTCCCCTGAATCTTATTTCTGGTATTTATAGAGCTGTTCGAGACAGAACTTAAACGCTTCTTCTCCGGGCAATCCTTTTCCCCTCATGTCTTTGATATAGTCGTCAAAGATAGGTTTGACCAACTTTGTCCATTTCCAATCCTCATCCTGAGATAGGGAAATGACCTTGTTTCCTCTCGCTTTCACAAAATCATACCCCTCTTTATCAATTTCATCCCAGCTCTTTCCCGTCTTTTCAATCCACTCTACGTTGACCGTCTCTATCACTTTCTGGACATCCGGAGGCAGAGCAGCCCATTTCTCTTTATTCATGACCACAATGAATGCAGTGCTATAGGCAGAGCCGAAATTTTGAGTTGTATTGCTAACCACTTCACCCAGTTTCCATCCCTTAAGGGCCTCGACGGGGGCCACCACGCCTTCCGCCACCCCCCGGCTTAAAGCGTCATAGGTTTCAGGCATGGGCATGGCAACAGGAACTCCTCCAAGCGCGGCTACGACTTTGGCGCTCAACCCATGGCTGCGAATCTTCATCCCTTTCAAATCTTCGAGTTTGCTGACAGGCTTTTTGGTATGGAAGATACCGGGCCCATGGGCGTGGAAATACATCACCTTGACCTCATCAAACTCTTTCGGTCTGAATTTTGTGAAATATTCGTTAATCACCTTTGTGGCCGCATAACCACTCTTGTAACCTAATGGTAGGTCAATCACTTCAGTCAAAGGGAATTTCCCTCGAGTATAACCGAGAACGGTCATGGCTAAATCCGAAATACCCTTAACGACCCCATCATAGGCCACCTCCCCCTTGGTCAGAGTGCCGCCCGGAAACATAGTGATCACGACCTTGCCGCCTGTTCTCTTCTCAATCTCCTTGGCCCACTCCGTGGCAAGAACGGTATTCCTGTGCGGGGCAGGGAAAAAAATGGAGTAACTCAGTTTTATCTGTCCAAATGCCGGTGAAACAGAAAATAAAAATACTACCAATAAACATAACGCAAAAGCGACCATTTTGTAACGACCCATGTGTTTCCTCCTTTCTTTATCCATTTTGATCTGTTATTCCAAAACGATCCAACCCTTTATGATGCCTTCTCATTTCATCACCTCCTTCTTCATTGGAATGCTTTGCTTCGAGGTATTCTACCATATTTGACGAAAAAATATCCACCCATATTCAAAATCCAATAAAACCTGGTCACCTTTTTATATCGAACACACCCCGTGTGAATTTTGTAACAAGTATATTTAAAGAAAGGTTTTTGTCAAGTTAAATTTATAAGGGCGTTGAATAATAATGGAAAATTGACAAAATATTTTAAATCTGATAATACTACAGCGACAAATTTTTTAGTAGACAATTGAAATGGAATCTGCTATACCTATAACCGAGGCGTATGAAAGA
>CAKZKY010000168.1 GCA_937124575.1 uncultured Pseudomonadota bacterium
GACAATGGGAGATCCCCGATAACCCAATTTATGAAAGATTCCAGAGGTAATGACATCGTTATCAACCAGCTGGCCTTTCTCATCCAATCGTTTCTTTGGAACCACAAAGAGAGAGATCCCTTTGACACCTGCAGGAGCGCCTTTAATCTTTGCCAGAAGGAGATGAACCACATTTTCCACGGCGTCATGATCCCCTGCGGAGATGAATATCTTTTGACCTTTGATCTGATAGTAGCCCTGATCTGTGGGGTCGGCGTCAGTCGTTATGTCAGAGAGGGAACTCCCAGCCTCAGGTTCTGTCAGGGCCATGGTCCCCTGCCACTTTCCGGAAAGCATCTTGGGAAGATAGGTCCTTTTCATCTCCTCACTGCCAAAACTTAAAATGAGATGGGCTGCCCCTGAGGTCAAACCAGGATAGACCGAAGCCGAGTAATTCGCTGCGGCAAAGATGAATTCACACGAGTGCGTAATCATCTGGGGAAGCTGCTGGCCTCCCCACTCATAGGGCATACGGGAGCCGATCCAGCCTCCCTGGCCACATTCTTCCATAAACTTCCTAACCGAAGGATGAACCTTAATCCGATCCCCAACAAATTCAGGTGGATTCTGATCCATCTCCTGAAAAATGGGCCAGAGAAGTCCCTGAGCCAATTCCATGGCTGCCTTTAAAACCATATCAAAGGTTTTGGCATCGTATTCCTTATAGAGATCGTACTGGGTTAAGGTCTCGACATCAAAGACCTCATAAAGTAAGAATCTCAAATTTCTTTCACTGAAAAACTTAGACGCCATCCTTCTTTCTTCCTTTCTGCTTAAATGGGAGGGAACATTAAGCCATCATGGGGTCAGAAATTCGAGGGCGCTGGCCGCATAGAGTTTTGCAGTGAGACAGAGGTCCTCCACTGAAACCCACTCGTCCTTCTGGTGTGGTATCATCCGCTTTCCTGCACCGATGGTGACGATTGGAATCCCGGCCCATGCTGTGAGAAACGTACCGTCGGTTGCTCCGGGCACACCGTCATAAACCGGCTCCTCTCCGGTGATAGATTGATAGGCTTTTGCAATGGCCTGAACAATGGGCTCCTCCATTGAAGTTTTTGTCCATGGACGGTCCTCAAAGATATTGAGCTTGGCCTGAAAAGAGATTCCCTTTGAGAGCCCCTTCTCAAGTTCTTCCCGGATCTCTCTTAAAGAACCGGATCGAAGGCTTTCGCAGACCGCTCCTTCTTCCTCTTTCACAATATCCTCTAACTGTTTCTTGAGCGCCTCATGAGATTGGCCAGGGATCGTCCGAATGTCAAGCAGGGCCCTGCACTGATAGGGAACGACATTGAGCTGGGGTTCTCCTCTCACTGGAGCCTGAAGCACGGTAGGCGTGATGCTCGGGTATCCTAAAAACCGGTCTTTCCCTAATCTTTCGATCTCCTCCTCTTCTAACTGCTTCAACTTTTCAAGGATGGATACCATTGGAGGAATGGGATTCAAACCGGCAAGGGGCATGGCTCCATGGCTCATCTTTCCTGTTGTTACAATTTCAGCACGAAGCGCTCCTTTCTGAGTGATGCAGAGATGATTGTCCACAGGCTCACAGATGATGGCTGCATTCACACGGTTGGCCCATCCATGACGGATAAAATGCTTCACCCCTCTCATCAGCCCTTCTTCATCGGCCAGAATGCCCAGAAGAATTTTCCCCTTAAAAGCAATCCCTGAACGACTGATCGCTTCCACGGCCTTGAGAGCTGCAGCCAAATTTCCCTTAGTATCGCAGGCACCTCTCCCGTAGATTCGATTCCCTATCAACTTCCCATCAAATGGATTATATTTCCATTCCGAAGGATCGCCCTCTGTGACCACATCGGTGTGGCATTCGAACATCAGACAGGGCCCATCGCCCTCTCCCTGGAGGATTCCGATCACATTTGGAGAACCAGGTTCCACTTCTTCAATAACAACATCGAGTCCCATCTCTTCTAAGTAATGGGCGACGAAGAGGGCAACTTTTTCCTCGTTCCCTCTGTCCTGTCGGCGCACACTCGGAATTTTAATAAGTTCTTGTGTAAGCGTGATCAACGCTTCTCGCTCAATGCTTTTTAGGACTTGATCGATCTTCAATGGCGCCTCCATCGCAGTTTTGAGTTTAGAGTTTTGAATCACTTTTATTCTACTCCGAACTAATTACTCCGAACTCCAAACTGAATTCGTGATAGCTTCGGGTCAAGCATATCCCTCAATCCATCTCCAAGGAGATTGAATCCCAAAACAGCCAGTCCAATGGCACATCCAGGAAAGATGGCTAAATAAGGAGAGGTTCCCATAAAGGTCTGGGCTTCGTTGAGCATCCTTCCCCAGCTTGCATGGGGGGGCTGAGTTCCAAGGCCAAGATAGCTCAGTCCCGCCTCAGCCAGAATCGCAATGGCAAACTGAACCGTTGCCTGAACAATGATGGGTGAGAGAATATTGGGAAGGATATAGTTCCAGACAATCCCGACATCGCTTCTGCCAATGGCCCGGGCTGAGGTCACATAATCTCTCTCCCAGACGGAGAGAGAGGTCGCACGGGTCAACCTCGCAAAGATGGGGATGTTGAAAATTCCAATAGCGATCATACTATTGATGATACCAGGCCCGAGGATGGAGGTGATGAGAATTGCGCTCAGTACCGATGGAAACCCATAGAGCACATCCGAAACTCTCATAATGATTTCATCCAACCATCGTCTATAGAAGGCAGCCAAAGAACCGAGGAGAACACCAAAAAATAGGCCGATGGAAACAGCGACCATGCCCACCACAATCGAATTCACCGCACCTTTCATCACTCGACTCAAAATATCCCTTCCATACTGGTCCGTTCCTAAGAGGTGGTTTTTGCTTGGAACTTGAAATCGTTCAGAAAGATTCATCCGGTTCGGATCATAGGGTGTATAGACCATGCTTAAAATTGCAGTCAAAAGAATAGTCAGAGTGATCAAAAACCCGATCGTGAAATTGATATTTCGAAAGGACCGACGAAGGCTCATCTGATGTTTGAAGTCCCCTTACTCATACCGTATTCTCGGATCAAGATACCGATAGACCACGTCTATCACAAAATTGATCACCACGATCACCATGGCAATCAGAAGGACAACTCCCTGAATCACCGGAAGGTCTCTCTGGCCGATTGCCTCAAAGACCAATCTTCCCACACCAGGAAGATGAAAGACATTCTCAATGATGATAGCTCCGGCTAAGAGGTCTCCTGCCTGAAGCCCGATGATGGTTACTACTGGAATGATCGCATTCCGGAACGCATGTTTATAAACGACCCTCCGCTTCGAAAGCCCCTTGCTTCGGGCTGTTCGGATGTAATCCTCACCGAGCACCTCGAGCATAGAAGACCGGGTCATCCGCGTCAGCACGGCTGCCCTCACAAAACCTAATGAAAAGGCAGGCAGAAGCAAGGAGAGGAAAGCCTTGAGCGGGTCGGTCTGCCAGGGTTGGAATCCGCCTGCAGGCAACCATCGAAGTGTGACCGCAAAGAGAAGGATCAGAAGAATGCCGGCCCAGAAAGCCGGTACGGCCAGACCGATCTGTGAGAAGACCATAACCCCATAATCTCCTAATCGGTTTCGATGGAGCGAGGAAAAGATACCCATAGGAATAGAGATGAAGATGGCAAAAGCCATCGCTAAGATCGTCAGTGGAATCGTCACCTGAAGGCGAGAGAAGATGAGTGAGGTGATCGCAACATCATAGGTGATGGATTTGCCAAGATCTCCCATAGCCAGATGCTTCATATAATGGAGGTATTGAACGATCACTGGACGATCCAGCCCCATCTGTTGCCTTAAATTCCGAAGCGATTCCGAGGTGGCGTTGATGCCCAAAATGATCTGGGCTGGATCACCGGGGATCACCATGAGGATGGCAAAAATAAGCATCGAGATGAGCAAAAGGGTGAGAATCAAAATCAAAGTTCGTTTGATGAGATAGGCTGCCATTTTATGTTGAGGAAAGAAAAGGCCTGAAGTTGGGATGGAAATATCCTCAGGCCCTCTCAAAATTTCAAATTTCAGATTTTAGAATTTAGATTTTTCAATCTACGATCTACAATCTGCATTCTGAAATGCTCATTTCTGTATCCAGACCTCAGTCACATCCTGGGCGGTCATGGGGTAGTCCTTCCACCAATTCATCACCTCTTTCTTCATCGTGGGAAGGCTGGGAAGAACAAAAAGGAACCCATTGACCGCATCTTCGGTGATCATCTTCTGGCACTCGATGTAGAGTTCCTTCCGCTTCTTTTCGTTCGGTTCCATTTCAGCCTTCTTGAGCGTCTCTTGGAATTTCGGGTTGTCGTAACGGAAGTAATATTTCGGATTGGCATAGATGTCAATGTCGAATGGCTCCGAGTGACCGATCACTGTAAGATCAAAATCCGCATTCCGAAAGACACGGTCAATCCACTGTCCCCATTCTGTCAATTCGATCTTTAACTGAATACCTACTTTGGAGAGCATATCCGCAATGATCTCACCGGAGCGCTTCGCATAGGCAAAACGTTCCGGCAATTTGATGACCGCCTCAAACCCATTGGGATACCCTGCTTCGGCAAGCAACTGTTTGGCCTTCTCCGGATTGTATGGATAGACGGAGGTCAGATCCACATAGTAAGGGTTCCCCGGATCCATGTGGCTTCCGATGGGTGTGCCATAGCCTGACATTGCTCCCTTGATCAGGGCCAAGCGGTCAATGGCATGGGCCATGGCCCTGCGCACGCGGACATCGTTAAAAGGCTTTCGGGTATGGTTGGTGGAGAGAATCACCTCTGTGGTGGTATAGCCATTGAAGACCTTAAACTTCGGGTCCTTTTCCAATAGGAGCGCATTCTCCGGGCTTACATCATAACCGATCACATCGATATCCCCTGCCTTAAGAGCCGCAATCTGAGCACTTGGATCTCCGATGAATTTAAAAGTGACCTTCTCAAGGTAAGGCAAACCTTTTCGGTGATAAGCCGTAAACTTTTCAAGAACGATACGATCCCCCCGAACCCATTCGACGAATTTAAAGGGACCCGTCCCTACGGGCGCGGTCTTCAATCTGTCTGCGGCCTCTTTGTGGATGATGATGGAGTCAGGTCTGGCCAGATTGAAGAGAAACATCGAATTGACATTCTTCAATTTGAACTTAATGGTGTGAGGATTCACGACTTCGATCGATTCGATATCCTGATAATACCTTCTGTTGGGAATGGTAACCTGGGGATCCATCAGCCTCCCGAAAGTGAACTTCACATCTTCGGCATCCAAAGCTTTTCCATCATGAAATTTGACCCCTTTCTTCAATGAGAAGGTATACTCCTTTCCATCAGAAGAGATTTTATAGCTGCTGGCTAAGGCGGGAACGATCTTTCCGTTTCGATCGATCCTGACCAAACCTTCGAGCACGTTGCCATAGACCACTCTTGGGATGGCTGCAGAAGTGGCTGTTGTAGGGTCCAATCCCGGAGGCTCAACGCCTTGAGCCACAACGAGCGATCCGCCGGAGACCGGTTTGGGCTGGGCGTAGAGGGCTGATGTAAAAAGAACAAAGGCAAGACCAATCAAACTCACAAATAGAAATCTCTTCATCTCTCTCCTCCACTTATTTTAATTTGGGTCTAAGCTTCCTTAAACCCTTCAGTATAAGAATACTATTCAAATCATCTACAATTGTCAAACCATGTGTGTCGCCTCTATCTTCTCAAAAACCCGATCCAGAATCTGAACCGCTTTTATAATCTCACCTTTTTCAATGGTCAACGGTGGTGTGATCCGTATGACATTTCCATAAAGACCACCGCGGCCGATGAGAAGCCCCTCCTTCTTCGTCCCTTCAAAGATCTCATTGACCAGATCGGGAGCAGGCTCCTTTGCCTCTTTAACGATCTCCATGCCTTGAATCAAACCCCTCCCTCTCACCTCGCCAATGATTTTGAACTTCTCCTTCAATCCCTCCAATCGGTCTCTCAAAAAAGAACCCATCTCCTCTGCATTTTGAACCAGTCCTCTCTTTTCAATTGCCTCTATCGTGGCCAGCACAGCGGTTGATGTCACCGGATTTCCACCAAAGGTGGAGAGGTGATGACCTTTGAGGCTATCTGCAACCTCTGGTGTGGCAATGGTAATTCCAACCGGAGAACCATTGGCCGCTCCCTTGGCCATGACCATAATGTCTGGCTCAACCCCCCAATGTTCGATGCCGAACATCTTTCCACCGGTTCGTCCCCAGCCCGTCTGAACTTCGTCGCAGATGAAAAGCCCTCCATAATGCCTCACGATGGGGACAACCTCCTTGAAATATTCCTTGGGCGGAGTGATGAATCCTCCCACACCTTGAATCGGCTCGGCAATGAAGGCCGCTGGTTGACCTGAGGTAGTGGTTTCAATCAACTCTTTCACATCTTTTGCACATTCGAGATCACAATCGGGGTACTCTTTCCCAAAGGCACACCGAAAACAGTAAGCATTGTGGGCATGTTTGATCCCTGGAATAGAACTTCCTCCGAGACGCCACTTCTGATGGCCAGTCAGGTTCATGGTGAGAAGGGACAATCCGCTGTAACAATGGCGAAGCGCAATCACCTCATTGCTCTTCGTATGAAGCTGGGCAATAAGCACCGCGGTCTCAACGGCCTCGGTTCCGCTGCTGGTGAAGAAGGATTTCTGAAGTCTTCCCGGAGTGATCTTTGCCAGTTTTTCCGCAAGCAGGATCGCTGGTAATGTTGGATATAACGTTGAGGTATGTTGAAGCCTCTTCATCTGCTTAACGGTCTTTTCTGTGATCTCCTCGTCACAGTGACCCACACTGATCGTGACGATCCCTCCAAAGAAATCGAGATACTCCTTTCCCTCAATATCATAGAGATACTTCCCCTTGCCACGATCTAAGATGAGGGGTTCCTCATAATAATGAGTGACACAGGGAGCTAAATA
>CAKZKY010000169.1 GCA_937124575.1 uncultured Pseudomonadota bacterium
TCGCTCAGGGAAACATTAGAGAGCTGGTTCTATTCACAATTGGGCAAATATCTGCCCGGGAAGGTCTGGCTTCTTCTCGGACGGTTCTACCTCTATGAGTCGAAAGGAAAATCGAAGAAATTAATTTCCACTGCTCTCTATTTTGAGATGGTCACCATCATCATGGCAGGGGGGATTATTTTTTTGGCATCCCTTTTTCTATTCAAAGAAGCGCCTCCATTTTTACAAGGAGGACAAATCAGATGGGCCATCTTTTTGTTTTTAGTTGCATTCCTCTTTCTCCATCCCCGATTTCTTCAAAAAATAATGAATTGGTTTCTTATTCGATTCAAAAGAGAGACAGTCATCCTCTCCATCTCCTATCCTGGTGTTTTGTGGATTTTGTTCATTTGTATATCAGCCTGGCTGATCGGGGGGATAGGGTTTTACCTGTTTGTGGATTCCATCTACCCTGTCCCGTCAAAGCATTTCCTTTTTTTTACCGGAGCACTGGCTGTCTCCAGCACACTGGGCCTTCTCGCTGTTTTTGCCCCAGCCGGCCTGGGAGTCCGTGAAGGGGCTCTGGTCTATCTGCTCACCCAACTCATTCCGGCTCCGTTAGCGGTCATCCTTTCCGTGAGCACCAGGCTCTGGATGACCCTTATTGAAATCGGGTTAATCGGGGTGATATATTTATCGGGCAGAGCCCAAAGAAAATTGGAGAAAAATGATTATGCCAAAACGTAAAAAAGTCAAAAAAACAGAAACCATGACGCCGATCTTAACCCAATCAACCAGGAAGCGATTTTCCATTCCAATCCACCATCTGATCGCCATCGGATTGGTTGCCGGAGTCGCCCTTCTGGCATATTCCAATAGCTTCAATGTTCCCTTCCATTTTGACGACCGACCGAATATCCTGCAAAACCCCCATATACAGATCAAAGTTTTTTCGTGGGATCGCATCGAACAGCTCATCCGTAACACATACAGCGAAACCATTCGCGTCTTTTCCTTATTCACCTTTGCGGTCAATTATTATTTCGGTGAGTTTAATGTTTTTGGGTATCATCTGGTGAACTTCATCGTTCATGTGGCAGCAGGTATCTTTTTGTACTGGTTTCTCATCTTAACCTTTAATCTTCCTTCTCTAAAGGAGAAGTATGGCGCTCTTTCTTATAAAATTGCTCTTTTCACCTCTTTAATTTTTATATCCCATCCCGTTCAGACCCAATCCGTCACCTACATCGTCCAGAGGATGAGCAGTATGGCGGGGATGTTCTACCTTCTGACCATGGTTTTCTATATTAAAGGAAGGGTATCCTCCGGAAACCGCCGGGTTGTTTATTTTGCAGCGGCAGGGTTGACCTATCTTCTGGGGATTTTCTCTAAGGAGAATGTGGCCATTTTGCCTCTTTTTATCCTGCTCTATGAGTTCTATTTCTTTCAGAATTTATCGCTCAGCCAGAAGGGGAAGAAGATATTTCTAACCCTTGCTCTGATCGTGGGGCTGATTGCGATTGCGGGTTTGGTTGTCTGGGGGAAGAGGTATTATGAGCTGATCATCGAAGGTTATAAAATCAGAGACTTCACGCTGGGCGAGAGGGTTCTCACACAATTTCGGGTGGTTCTCTATTATCTAACCCTTTTAGCCTACCCCCATCCTTCACGATTAAATTTAGATTATGATTTCCCTGTATCAAAAACCATTTTAGACCCTCCCACAACTCTTATTTCAATCGTAATTGTCGGGGGCCTCATCGGTTATTCTATTTGGAAGGCGAAGAAGATGGCCATGCTATCATTCTGCATTTTCTGGTATTTCGGTAATCTTATCATTGAGTCATCAATCTTCCCTCTTGAGATGGTGTATGAACATCGTCTCTACCTCCCGGCAGTTGGGCCGTTTGTCCTGTTCAGTATCTTATTATTAAGAGGAGTAGAGAGATTGAAACAATGGAGGGAGGGTCTGGCGGGCCAGGTTTCTACAAACAGACCTCAATCGTAGAGAATGGGCTGAACTAAACCGCTGGTTAGATGGATGAATCAGGTGCAAATAAAACCAAAGGGAAATTTAAGAGGGAATTATAAGTTGACTTGGAAAGTTAGATTTTATTTTATTGAGATTTCAGTCTTTTCTACAATTATCCTTGCCCTTTTGGTATCAACCTATCTACGAAATGAAATTTGGCGAGATGAGGTTGCTCTTTGGAAGGATTGTATGAAGAAATCTCCAAGAAAGGCAAGAGTTTATTCCAATCTTGGTTTTGCTTATTTTCAAGAAAGTAATTATGGAAAAGCGCTTGAGATGAGCCAGAGGGCAATTGAAATTGATCCGAAATTTGCAAGAGCCTATCACAATATCGGGCTGGTATATCAGAAAACAGGGGATTTGGATGAGGCGGCAACGATGATAAGGAAATCTTTGGAAATTGATCCCGCTCTTCATATAGCCCACTATTCGCTTGGCGGGGTCTATTTTGAAAGTCGCCGTTACAAGGAAGCAGTTGATGCTTTTAACAGATTTTTAAAAATTTTCCCGAGATTTCCTGATGTTCACCACTTGGTGGCAATTGCCTACGGGGCGCAGAAACAGTTTGATAGGGCAATCGAGGAATTTGAGTGGGAGCTTCGTATCAACCCCTATCACAC
>CAKZKY010000170.1 GCA_937124575.1 uncultured Pseudomonadota bacterium
CTGTCCGATGGTGTAAAATGCGATCCCCTTATGCATTCCCAGGACCTTTCCTTTTCTGTCCATAATCGGACCAGGGACGGTAGAATCTCTTAATCTTTCAAATAAAAAATAATGGTAAGAAGTCTCGGGAATAAAACAGATTTCCTGACTCTCGGGCTTATCATGCACCCGAAGGCCTCTCTCGAAGGCTATTCTCCTCACTTCATCTTTATGGTATCCTCCGAGTGGAAAAATGGAATGTCGGAGTTGATCTTGTTTGAGAGAGAATAAGACGTAAGACTGATCCTTTCTTCGATCAATCCCTCTTTTCAAAAGATACTGCCCGCTTTCCTCATCCAATTCGATTTGAGCATAATGGCCGGTTGCCACATAATCGGCACCCAGATCCATAGCTCTCTTTAAAAAGGATCCAAACTTCAACTTTTCATTGCAGAGAATACAGGGGTTGGGTGTTCTTCCCGCCCCGTATTCTCTACAGAAATAGTCAATGATCTCCTTTCCAAATTCCTCTCTGAGCTGAAAGACATGAAATGGAATCCCAAGTTGAAGAGCGACCTGCCTTGCATCTTCGATATCCGAAAAACCACAACACCGATTTAATCCCGTCCCGTTTCGGTCCGGTATT
Source organism: uncultured Pseudomonadota bacterium (assembly GCA_937124575.1). Taxonomy (GTDB): domain Bacteria; phylum Desulfobacterota; class BSN033; order BSN033; family UBA1163; genus RBG-16-49-23. The sequence continues at coordinate 626 of CAKZKY010000170.1, forward strand.
CCGATACACATCGTGGCTCCGATCACCTCATAGCCCTTCTCCTTAAGGAGCCATGCCGCCGTGCTCGAGTCAACCCCACCACTCATTGCTACAACCACTCTCTTCTTCAAAACAGGATCTCCATGGCCTGATAAGGGCAGACCGGAATACATAGCTCGCAGGCAATGCACTTGTCACGGTAAAAAGAGACCTTCATATCCCGACGATCGACATCCAGTGCTTTGGGTGGGCAGATGGCAATGCAGGCCGTGCAATGGGTGCAACGATCCTCATACCATTTCACATCTTGGGCTAAAGGCTGGACATCCACTCCGATCTCTCTCACATAATTGAGGCCTGCCTCAAGGGCTGACCTTTTCCCCTCCATCTCGAGAACCAACCTTCCCTCCTCTCTGGGGGTCACTCTGGCCCTCAGAATATTGACCGTTAAATCATAATCTCTCACCAGTTTTGAAATCACTGGTTGATCTACCAGATGGGGAGGATAATTAAAGACAACACGTTTTTTCTGTATGGCAACCCCCTTTTTCTAATTTCAGATTTCAAATTTAAGATTTTAGATTTATTCAATTTGCAATCTACAATCTGCGATTTGAAATTATTTCATCTCTTTTTTACGGGTCTCTCCTTCAGCGGCTTATAAACAATCCCTGAATCGATTGAAGGCAGAAGTTCAACCGGTTGAGTCAGAAAGAACTTTCCGGCTTCGATCCATTCCTTCAGAATCTTCGCAATCTCTCTCGCCTTCAGATAACTGGAGAGTCCAGAGGTGGGAACCTCCTTTCCCTGAACCATGATCTTTCCGCTCTTGAGCTGTTTGTAATTGACCTCCCCTAAACTTCCTGGAATGAACTGAGGATACGCTTCACTGTAATCCACAACCTGTGCCCAAATCTCCTCATCCCGAATCGTAGTAAACTGGAGGATCTCCTCATTCAAAATAGGAATGGGAACACCAATTCCAACTGTAAGGTTCACTCCGTATCCAGTAAAAGAAGTGCCCTTGAGCCATTTGGGGCTCATCATCTTTAGATCTCCTTTCACAGCAAGCGTACCGGCTGTCATCTTGGGAACCCCTTTTTCGGTCCTTGGTACGTTGGGATTATGTTGTGTCCCGCTTCCCACAACATATCCAATTCCTCCGCCCAAAAAGATCCTCGTGCCAAGGCCGATCGTTCGATAATAGGGATCGTTCAGTAAAGGACTCAACTGGCCAGCACTGCAGTAATTGGCATTCCCAAGTTTGGGTTGAAGGACCCCCATATAGGTATAGATCATCCGGTCAGAAAGATTGACTGCAACATTATAATTCTGGTAACTATTCCTCATATTGAACAGCACCGCTTCGTTCATATCCTTCAGGGAGATGTAGGTCTCCAACATTTTTCGAGGATAACAGTCCGTTCCATAAGCGGTTGCGGTCAGCCTGACATCTTTACCAGCAACCAGTTCTTCAATGACGTGCCCTCCTCCATAAGAAAATTTTCCGGGGTAGATCTTATTTCTGGGATCGTCATCAGGTATGGCTGTCGCCCCAAGGAAAAAATCAACAGCCGCAAGTCCGGTATAGACCGGAACATCGTTGAGATAGGTCTTTCCCCCTCCCAGTTTAATCCTGGGTTTTGTGTGGCCCACATTAAAGTAAGCTCCCGAGGAACACATCGGGCCAAAGGTACCCGTTGTAACAACATCCACTTCTTGAGCGGCCCTCTTCACCCCTTTCTCTGTTGCAACATCAATAATTTCTTCGGCAGTAAAAACAACCGCCTTTCCTTTTCTAATCTTATCATTTATCTCATCAATGGTCTTCGCCATATATCTCCTCCTGCCCTCTCTCGTCTTTTATCCTTCCTGATTCATCTCTCACCTCTCATCTCTCGTCCTTCGTCTTTCGACCCCTCGCCCTGAACCATGTAATGTTCTGGGCTATCATGCACCCTGGTGGTGCATGGCGGGGTTACACATGATCCATACCATATCATTACCTCCCGAGTTCGTATTCAACGGTTTTTCTCCGGACTACGAACTCCGAACTAAGAAATTATCTATGCTTATTGAACAGCCTTGTGCTGAGATACCGCTCCCCAGTGTCGGGAAGTATAACGACAATCATCTTCCCTTCGTTTTCTAATCTCTTTCCAACCTCGATGGCAGCCCATGCGGCGGCGCCAGAAGATATCCCAGCGAGCACCCCTTCCTCGGTCGCCAATCTCTTAGCAAATAGAATGGCGTTTTCATCCGAAACCCGAATCACCTCGTCAACCAGATCCATCCGTAGAACCTCTGGAATGAAACCCGCTCCAATTCCCTGAATCTTGTGCGGTCCGGGCCTGCCTCCAGAGAGCACTGGAGAATTCTCTGGTTCAACGGCAATCGTTTTCAATTCAGGCTTCTTCGCCTTGACGACTTCGGAGATGCCAGTAATCGTTCCTCCAGTCCCAACGCCAGCAACCAGAATGTCTATCTTCCCATCTGTGTCCTCCCAGATCTCCTGGGCAGTTGTCTTCTTATGAATCTCCGGATTGGCTGGATTTCTGAATTGTTGAAGGATCACATATCGGGAATCAGTTCGGGCTATCTCCTCCGCCTTTTTAACGGCTCCGGTCATCCCTTCATTGCCAGGGGTCAGGATGATCTCAGCTCCGAACATCTTCAATAGATGAATTCTTTCTTCGGACATGGTCTCGGGCATGGTCAGAACTAGTGGGTATCCCTTTGAGGCACAGACAAAGGCTAAGGCAATACCTGTATTCCCGCTGGTGGGTTCCAAAAGGATCGTATCTTTTTGAATCCGACCTGTTTTTTCTGCTGACTCAATCATGGAGATGCCAATTCTATCCTTGACACTTCCACATGGATTGAATGACTCCAGCTTGGCTACCACCTCTGCACAACAATCTTTCGTGATCCGATTCAATCTCAATAGAGGCGTGTGACCAACCAGCTCTGAAATTGATTTAGCTATCTTCATACCTCCACTCCTAAGAACCCTAAATTCAATTCTATATCTGGTACATCAAAGGGTATTTCCTCTCTTTCTCTCTCTTTCGATTCACCATCTCTTCAAAAGTGATGGAGGAAAAGATCTGATGAACCGCATCAGAGGCCTGCTTCCAGATATCCCGGGTCACACAGAAAGAAGATTTTGAACAGCCTTTTGGATTTCTTAAACACTCAATCAATTGAACCTGACCATCCAGAATTTCAATCACGTCATTGAGACAGATCTCTGAAGGCGGTTTGGCTAAGGCATATCCTCCCTTTGAACCACGCATTGATTTCACCAGTCCAGCAGTCCTCAACGGAATAATGACCTGTTCGAGATACTTCAAAGGAATGCTTTCCTTTTTGGCAATCTCTTTTAAATCGATCGGCCCCTCTCCATAACGAGAGGCAAGCTCCAATATCGCCCTTGTTCCATATCTGATTTTTGTCGAAATTTTCATAGGTTAGAAATCTATACTTTTTTGATAGGAATTTTTTATAACTCATGAATTTATTCCCTGTCAAGAAATAGCAAGGAGATTTCTGAAAAAGGTCAAAAATCTCTAATCCGGAGGGAAAAGCAGTTTTTCAGAGCTCTCGCAAGTTATTTTGTAGGTTTTGTTGAAGAATTGGAATGAGGCGTGAAAAAACCAGCTGTGTTACTCTGGGGCATAAAAATCACGAAGTTCTATCTATCGAATCTCCACTCTTAAAACTCTCTCTGTTTCGGGAGTAACCTTGAACCGTTCGTCAATTCGGTATCCCACAATCCACATAATTAACTCTCCGGAGATGAGAAGAGGAATTTTTGGTCTTTCAAACTTTGGGATTTTATGATCAATAAAAAAATCTTTTAACTTCTTCGTCCCCTTCATTCCTAATGGTTGGAAACGATCTCCAGGTCTAAAATTTCTCATCCTCAATGGAAGCTGAATGCATTTATAATCGAAAAAAGCCATATTGGGAGATAAATCGATGGTCTCGTACTCTTTACGATCTCCTTCCTCAACCACGACCTCCTTTTCGATCTCGGGAACATATGACCTTCCGGGCAACGAAAGGATCACTTCAAAAGGTGGAATCCTCTTGTATCGTTCCTTCTTAAAAAAAACCATATCATATTGCTTCACCAGAAGCAGGCCTTGCGACAACTCCAGAAGAAAGTTTGCAGGCGGCTGAAGGAGTCTTCTGTAAATCCGTTGTGCATCGGACCATACCGCCTCGTCCTTGTTGAATGGACCATCCATCCTTTTCAATATCTTTTGGATCACCCTCCATTGGATGGCTGGATGAAGTGAACGGAAGGATGAATATCGAAGGCCAATGCCATATTCCTCTCCCTGAGCAATCCCCTCATACGCCTTCTCAGCTTCCTTCTCAAGATAATCGTCCTCTTCCCTGAGGATTCTCGATGTCCTGAGAACAGCCCGTCGAAAACCCGATTGATACTCTTTCTCAATTAAAGGGATGAGGTTGAGACGAACCCGGTTTCGGAGATAATCTCCCTCCAAATTCGATGAGTCCATACAAAAAGAAATGGAGCGCTCACGGGCATACTCCTCAATCTCCTCTCTCCATACTTCGAGGAGAGGCCGGATCACCTTGCCTTCCCGGATGGGAAGCATCCCCTTGAGACCTCTTACACCCGATCCCCTGAACAATCCAAGAAGGACAGTTTCAACCTGATCATCCGCATGGTGAGCCAAAGCAATCTTGCCCCCACCATGCTTCTCTAAGAGTTCATGAAAAAATTGGAAACGAAGCTTCCGGGCTGCATCCTGTAATGAGGAGCCGCTCAATTTTTGAAACTCTTTCACATTGTATTGTCTGTACTCGAAAGGGAGGCCCAGCCGCAGAGATTCCTTTTGAATAAGTTCAACTTCTCTCTCTGATTCTTCAGGTCGTAAACCATGATTCAGGTGGGCAATGATGAGTGAAAGTGAAAAATCCTGGCGAAGTCTATTTAAGAGATGAAGAAGGACCATGGAATCCACACCGGCTGAGACGCCTGTAATGACCTGATCGCCCTTGACCAAAAGGCCATAGCGGTCAATGGTCCTCCGAACGGTATCGAACAGAATATCTCTCACATCTTTTTCTCTCCCAGCGGACCGACCCGGATCTCAACCTCAGTGGTCCAATACCAATTCTCTGTGATCTTGATCGTGCAGGTCTTATTGGGTTTCGAAAAATTGAGAATTGATTCCTTTCCTTTAAAACTGTTGACCAGTTTCCAGTTATCTTTCTCCATATGGTAATAAAAGAAATCGATGAGCGAATCCATATCAATTCGCCATTTGCTAAAAAACAAAACCCCTGCTTTAAAAGCGGGAGCCTCATAAACCATAGATTTCTTCTGATTATAATTCAATTCTTTGGGAACCCGGACGTCCTCAAAATGATAATATTTACCCACCGTCCCGGTTTCCCTTACGGCCGGCTCTTCCTTCCTTTCCTTCACCGTTGAAGAGCACGCCGTCCAGAACAGAACAAGGAGAAGAAGAGACAAACAAAAAATAGGTTTTTTAATATCCCTCTTCAATCCCATAATCGTCCTCCACTTCTTTAAGATAAAAAAACTTTACCACCCTACCATAAAAAAAGCAAGCAAAGACGGAAAGACTCCTGAGACGAAGCCTTCCAAAAGTTTAAATAATACAATCCTCAGATTCGATATGAACCCTAATATTCTCTGGGTGCATCTCTCCCATCTATGGTGGGCTCAAAGAGATCAATATGGATATAACCTAATATGGGCAAGCCCTCCCCATTAAAGGGAGCAGGTGGTTTAGGGTAACGATGGGCTCCAGAGACAAATTCAAATGGAAAGACAACTTCATTGCTTTCTTTGCCGGTTTTATCGAAGACAGAAACGGTCAGAGTGATATTCGTCCATTCCCTTAAATAGCTTGTTCTACTGCTGAAGGTGTTCCATTGGATATATCCCCTCATCTCCTTACGAAACGGAGGCTTCACCACGATCCAATCCGTTGGATAATGCCCATAGCCTAACTGATGAACAACAACCGCTATCTTCGACATGTCACCGTCTTGATCATTGGCTTCAATATAAATCTTCCAGATATTTCCGTATTGTCCTTTTTCGACAGCATAGGAATGGGTAATGATGGGTGCACTTCCATTGGACGTCCCCTCTGCACAAGCAACCTCGAAACCCAAAAGCCCGGCATAGGCAAAAATTGCCACCACAACCAACATTTTCTTTATTTTTTCCATTTATCCTTCCTTAATTAAATTATAAGGGCAAGAAGTCATTTTTTCAACAAGGGAATGAAAAAAGGAAACTTCTTATTTAGGACGTGAGCGATATCTGTTTCGACCTTCAAAAAATAGTCTCCCAGTCTTCTTTGCCTCCTCAAAGACCTCTTTGAGCGATACCCTCCTCTTCAATGCCAATCTCTTGCAATCCTCATATTCTGGAGAGAAGTTTACCTTTTCTCCTCTCCACTGAGCCTGTTTAAAACGAATCTCGCCGTACCTTGTCTGAAGGGAGACTATCTCACGATCGGCACAGCTTCTTTCCTCCTCCCGCCACCTCAGGCCAAGGGTCGTCGTCTCACGGATCAGGAAGTCAATAACGGCAGAGAGTTTTTCAGGAAAACAGATGACGGTGAGCAGAATGGCAGGTCGGGTCTTTTTCATATAGATGGGCGTGAGAAAAACTTCCTGCACCTCCATGGCCAACAATTTGTCCATGATATAATCATAAAGCTGTGGGTTCATATCATCGATGTTCGTCTCAACCACCATCACCCTCTCTTTTCCGACCGACGATCCCGCTTCTCCAATCATCAGCCTGAGCACATTCGGATGGGAAAGCTCACTTCTGCCAGCGCCATAGCCGATCCGCTCCAGTTTCATCTCGGGCATTCTGCCGAATTCCGATCCCAGCGAGGTTAACAATGCCGCACCCGTTGGAGTGAGAAGTTCTGCCTCCACCCCGGAAGAGTAGATCGGCTTCCCTTTCATCAGAGAGAGGGTGGCAGGAGCGGGGACAGGAAGGAGACCATGCTCACACCTGACAAATCCTGTGCCAACATTGACTTTGGACACATAAAGTTTATCAATCCCCAGTTCCCTATAACCCCACACCGCCCCGACAATATCAACGACAGAATCGAGCCCTCCGATCTCGTGGAAATGAATCCCTTCCATTGGCTTTCGATGAATCTTCGCTTCAACAGAAGCAATCCTTATAAAAACTTCTTGGCTCTTCTCTTTGATGGTTTCATCCAGTCGGCTCCCCTCAACGATCTGAAGGAGCTCTTTTAGACTCCTCGAGTGTCTCTTCTCATCCTTTCCTACCACAATCACCTGAGTGGCAGAAATTCCCCCCTTAAGGACTTTTTTCGCTTTGAGAGAAATATTTTTGAGCTGGAGTTTTCCCAGCTCAGCTTCTAAACTCTTCAGACTCAACCCCGCATCAATCATGGCGCCAAGGATCATATCCCCGCTCGCCCCTGAAAAACAGTCAAAGTAAGCAATTCGCATGCAGTCTCTCCCCAACCCTTTTGAATTAACCTTATTATGTTGAAGTTATGACTTAAAAGCAAATGAAATTTGATTCGAGGTATTGACAATTAAGATGGATTGAGTAAAATTTCATCCATCCTGGCGGTGTAGCTCAGTTGGTCAGAGCATGCGGCTCATATCCGCAGTGTCCGGGGTTCAAATCCCTGCACCGCCACCA
>CAKZKY010000171.1 GCA_937124575.1 uncultured Pseudomonadota bacterium
AGGAGGATATCGGAGATGGCGTATACTGCAAAAGATTACAACAACCTCATTGGAATGGAGGGGTTTAGCGAAACCCTTCTAAAAAATCATTTCACGCTCTATCAGGGATATGTGACTCATACGAATAAAGTCATTGATACACTCTCTGAGATGGTAAAGACCGGCAAGATTGGAACCCCTGAATATGCTGAGTTGAAAAGGAGGCTCGGTTGGGAGTTTAATGGCATGAGGCTCCACGAGCTCTATTTTGAGAACTTAGGGGGCAAGGGAGTTTTGGATAAATCGGGTAAACTCGGGAAGAAGCTGGTCGAAGATTTTGGAAGCTACGAAAACTGGGAAGCCGACTTCAAAGGGGTAGGCACCACGAGGGGCATTGGCTGGGCCATTCTCTATCAGGATCCGATCAGCGGAAGATTATTAAATCAGTGGATCAATGAACACGATGTAGGACATCCGGCTGGATGCAATCCACTTCTGATCTTAGATGTCTTTGAACATGCCTTTATGATCGATTATGGTCTGAAGCGGGCCGATTATATCACTTCTTTCTTCAAGAATATAAAATGGGAAGCCGTTGAGGGTAGACTTAAATAATTTTTTTCATTAAGGGCTTAAAGGGGCGCCTCATGGGGTTGCCCCTTTGTTCATCAGGGGAGAATCTCCCTTACTTCAGGGACACTCGAGTTGTCCTAACCTACCGTATCCTCCAATTTGTACGATCTCACCCCAAAACTTCGTTTCGGTAAGCCTCGAAGGATTGTTTCATTTCTATTATTATAGAATTGGAATGGAGGGGGTAGAAGTCCTCACTATTTACAGCAGTCGGAAGTCATGATAGCATACAATGGTTGCAGCATGAGCATTGAGGTTCAATCGACTTAAGATGCTCTTGATGGAGGAGGAAGACTGATGGGAAAGTTTGTGGATAGTACCGTTTGGATTACCGGAGGCGGAAGTGGTATTGGGCGTGCGGTTGCTATTGAATTTGCACGGGAGGGTGCAAAGGTGGCTGTGTCTGGCCGTCGGCCTGAAAAGCTTGACGAGACTGTCAGGGCAATCGAAGCGATTGGCGGTCGAGCGCTTGCGATTCGCTGTGATGTTACCGACGAGGCATCCATCGCTACAGCCGTGCGCCATCTGGTTGATACATGGGGATCGATAGACGTGGCCGTTGCCAATGCGGGCTATTCGGTGATGGGACGGATTGAAGATATTAGCCTTGCCCATTGGAAACGACAATTCGATGTCAATGTGTTCGGGCTTGTTGGTACTGCTCTCGCAGCGCTTCCAGAATTGCGGAAAACACGCGGGCGGCTGGTGCTGATCGGTAGTGTTGCGGCATTTGTTACCACGCCAAAGGGCGCTGCTTATTCATCATCTAAAGCGGCTGTCCGAATGATTGGCGAGGCACTGTCGGCCGAACTGAAGGGTAGTGGTGTGAGCTGCACCACTGTGCATCCGGCATATGTTGAGAGCGATATTGTCCGTGTCGATAATGATGGCCGATTCCATAAGGACCGCCGTGATCCACGGCCCAAGTATTTGGTGTGGAAGGCTGATAAGGCAGCAAAGGCAATTGTGGAGGCCTCCTATCACCGACGTCGTGAGGTGGTGCTCTCAGCTTATGGAAAACTGGCTGTTGGAATCAGTCGTCTTGCACCAGGCTTACTTTCAAAAATGCTAAGTCGTGGCACGGGTGGGAAGCCAAAAGCGATGCCCGGCGATCAGGTGCGTTGCGTGGAGATGTGTGGCGAGCCTAAACAGCTTTCCATTACCAGGAGGCCTGGCACCTTAGCCATCTATCTGAGGTCCCTGCGAAAGATCCCAGATCGGCCGCAAGGAGAACTTCCCCCAGAACGCGAGCGGGCACTGGCTCCGATCGAGGTGTCGCAGATTGGCGTTCGGATCGATCCATTAAAGCTGGCACGTTTTCGTGATGTTTGCGGTAATCCACCGGATGGTCTTATGGTGCCACCGGCCTATCCAGAGTGTCTCTTCCTTGGATTAATGGCAGAGGCAGTGCTCGCGGATGGGTTTCCATTCAGTCCATTTGGTTTAATCCATTTAGAGCAACGGATCACACTTTTACGTCCGATTGATCCAGAAGAAATGTTGAACCTCTTCTGTAGTCTTTCTGAGATACGTGAGACGAATCGTGGGTTTTTGGTGGACTTCACTCTGCGTGCGGAGGCAACAGGTCGTGAAGCTTGGAGGGGATTGGCAACACTCCTATCACGAAACAAGCTGGCCCGGTCTGGTCGAGGCACGAAACGATATAGAGGGGCCCCAACACCGTGGATACCCGAAGAAGACCCATATGAATCGATTCGGGTTAGTGTCGCTGAAGATACGGGCCGGCGTTATGCCGCGGCTTCAGATGATTGGAACCCACACCATCTCTATCCCTTAACGGCACGATTTCTCGGTTATCGCCGAGCCATTGCCCACGGCATGTGGACATTTGCCCGAACATTGGCAGCGATCGAAGCGAAGCGTCCTCTTGTATTTCCGATTGAAGCCAATGCCTTCTTTAAAAGGCCCATCTTCCTTCCATCCGAAATCGAAATCCGACTGCTTGAAGAACAGGGAGGCGATGCTCGTGTGGTCCGATTCGAAGTAAGAAACCCGCAGAATGGTGAACTTCACATGACCGGATCGATGCAGGGCTGAGGAATTCCTGATCCCTCGGCGAAAGAGAAATATGGTCGGCGGAATTTTTACTTCGAGTCCTCCAATTGAAGAAAGAAGAATAAAAAAGGGGGACCATTGAGATCCCCTTTTTTATTCTGGCTCCCCGAGGAGGACTCGAACCTCCAACCTAGTGGTTAACAGCCACCCGCTCTGCCGGTTGAGCTATCGGGGAAAAAAGATAAATCAATCTCCAACCATAAAATTCCAAATTAGTTTAAAAGAAAATTTCAGAGATGGCAAGAGGGAATTTTCAGCCCCGGACGGTGACATCATCTTCGATAGAGGGTTCCAGTTTCCGCATCACACGTTTCTTGTTCCATGCTCTGACCATATTGACCGGGCCCGAAAAGATGTAAACGACGATGGAGGTGAAAAGAACGATCACCGGCTCGTAGACGATCACAATCATCGTGAGGATAATGAACATGAAGAGACTAAAGGGTTTCCTCCGCGCCAGATTGAGTTCCTTAAAACTGAAGTACCGGATATTGGAAACCATGAGAAAGGCCAAGATGTAAATCATCACGAGGATGACGATATCCTTGACCCAACCTGTTTCAATGAGACGGAGATAGAGGAGGATGGTCAAGGCGATCATCGTGGCCGCCGCAGGGATGGGAAGGCCTTTGAAGTATTTCGTCTCACCAGAGGCGGACATCACATTGAATCGGGCCAGCCTCAAAGCGCCACAGACGACGAAGAGAAAGGCGGCGAGCCAGCCAAATCGTCCATAAGGCCTTAATGCCCAGCTGAAGGCTAAGAAGGCTGGGGCCACTCCAAAAGAGACCAAGTCAGCCAAAGAATCGTACTGAACGCCGAATTTGGAGGTGGCTCCGGAAAGCCGGGCTACTTTTCCATCGAGAATATCGAAGACCGCTGCCAACAAAATGGCTACAGCGGCGTAGTAGAATTTTTCCTGGAAGACAGAGATGATCGCCCAGAAGCCGCAGAAGAGGTTCCCTGTTGTAAAGAGGTTGGGTAGAATATAGACCCCTTTTCGCATCTTAATCGGCGTTCTTCTCTTCCTCATGATAATATCCGATGATCGATTCTCCTCCCTTGAGGTGTTGGCCCACCCTTATGATGGGCCGAACATGGAGTGGAAGATAGAGATCAACTCTTGATCCAAGCCGAATCATACCAAATATCTCTCCTCGATTCAAGGGGTCGCCCATTTTTGCGTAACAGACGATTCGCCTTGCGATAAAACCTGCGATTTGAACCAGAAGTATTTTAAAGCGCTCCTCTGTTTCCAAGATCAAGGCATTCTGCTCGTTGGATAGAGATGCTTTGTCCCGGCTTGCCACTAAAAACTTGCCCGGATGATATTTCGTCTCGACAACCTGACCTGTAGCAGGGGAGCGATTGATGTGGACATCGAAGGGAGACATGAAGATGGATACTTTTAAGGCCTTTTGCTTTAAAAAACGGTCCTCCTCACATTCTCCCACATGGACCACCCTACCATCCGCAGGCGAGAGAATGATATTTTTGAGGGCTGGAATCTTTCTCTTGGGGTTCCTAAAAAAGTAAGCAATAAAGAGGGTGAGAAGAATCGCTGGAATTGTCAAAAAGATCCAGCTCATCCCTGCAAAGAAGAGGGTGAGGAGGACGGTCGGGATCAGGAAAGGCAATCCTTCCTTTGCAATAGGCCAGCGGTTCTGTGGCATCAGCGCTTTTTCTCTTTTAGCCAACCCATCATGGAGCGCAGTCGCTTACCGACGATTTCAATAGGATGTTCTGCCTCTTTTTTTCTTAAGGCGGTAAAGACGGGTCGGCCGATCCTGTTCTCAATGATCCATTCCTTAGCGAACTCCCCATTCTGGACTTCTTGAAGAATTCGTTTCATCTCTTGCCTTGTCTCTTGCGTGATGATCCGTTTTCCCCGTGTCAGGTCTCCATATTCGGCCGTATCGGAGACAGAATAGCGCATGTAGGAGAGGCCGCCCTCATACATAAGGTCAACGATCAGTTTCAGTTCATGAAGGCACTCGAAATAGGCGATCTCCGGGTGGTAACCTGCCTCCACCAGGGTATCGAACCCAGCTTTGATCAGTTCACTCACACCTCCACAGAGAACGGCCTGTTCTCCAAAGAGGTCGGTCTCGGTCTCTTCTTTAAAGGTGGTTTCAATGACACCGGCGCGTGTAGCTCCAAGTCCCTTAGCATAGGCAAGTGCAGTCTGTTTGGCTTTCTTTGTAAAGTCCTGATGGATGGCAAGGAGGGAAGGGACGCCAGCTCCTTTCTCATATTCCCTTCGGACCAGATGGCCCGGGCCTTTGGGAGCAATCATGACCACATCGATCTCTTTGGGAGGAATGATCTGGCCATAATGGATATTAAAGCCATGTGAGAACAGAAGGGTCTTTCCCCTTTGGAGATGGGGTTTCACATCTTCTTCATAGAGTTTGGCTTGGATATGGTCTTGAGTAAGGATCTGAATAAGATCGGCCTGCCGAGCGGCTTCAGAGGCGCTGACCGGCTTAAAGCCATGCCGGAGGGCAAGATCATAATTATCGCTTCCCTTTCTCTGAGAGACAATGACATCCAAGCCACTGTCGCGCAGATTTAATGCTTGGGCATGTCCCTGGCTCCCATAGCCGATAATGGCAATTTTCTTCCCTTTTAAGTTTTTGAGGTCTGCATCCCGATCGTAGTAGATTTTCATTCGCTAACTCCTTTTTTAAAATCTCTTTCCACCTCCCCTGCCTACCGGCCCTGTTTCCGTCCGAAGGCAAGGCAGGCAGGCTCTGCTTAAGGGAGGATAAAATTCCCTCTTTTAAAATCTTATTACGTCAGTTCTGTCATGGCTTTGCTTCCCCGTGAAATGGCGACCCGCCCCGTCCTTACCAGTTCTTTAATGCCAAGAGGTTTCAAAAGAGCAAGAAGGGCATCGATCTTCTTCTCGTCGCCTGTCACTTCGATCGTATAGGTTTTGGCTCCGACATCGATGACTTTCCCACGGAAGATATCGGTAATTCGAAGGATCTCCTCACGGGTCTTTTCTGTGGCAGACACCTTGACCAGAACCATCTCTCTCTCGACGAAGTCTTTGTCAATCAGATCGACGACCTTAATGACAGGGATCAGTTTGTTCAGTTGTTTGAGCACCTGTTCAATGATGGTATCGTCACCACGAGTAACGATGGTCATGGTGGAGACGGTGGGGTCGAGGGTTTCAGCCACAGAGAGGCACTCGATATTAAATCCTCTACCGCTAAAGAGCCCGGCAATTCGAGCCAGAACACCGAATTCGTTTTCAACTAAGAGAGTGATGACATGACGCATAGAAACCTTCAAGGGCTGGAATATTGGATTAATGGAATTTGGGAATACTGGGCCTAAACCCTGATATTTTCTTCCCATTATTCCATTGTTTCATCATCCCATCTTTCATCTTTTCTTCTATACCAGTCTCATCTGATTCAACGGTTCTCCTGCTGGAACCATGGGATAGACGTTCTCTTCTGGATCGACAACGAAATCGATCACAACCAGTTCAGGGATGGACAAGGCCTTCTTCAGAGTCGGTACAACCTCTTCGGGTTTGGTTGCCCTCATTCCCACAGCGCCATAGGCTTCTGCCAGTTTCACAAAGTCAGGAGAGATTCCCTCGAGGGAGGAAGAGGCATAGCGTTTTCCATAGAAGAATTCTTGCCATTGTCTGACCATGCCGAGGTAACCATTATTCAGAATAGCTATTTTGATCGGCAAGCGATACTGAACCGCGGTGGCCAATTCCTGAGAGTTCATCTGAAAACTTCCATCACCAGAGATGCCGATGACCAGTTTGTTTGGGAAAGCAACCTGGGCGCCAATTGCTGCTGGGAAACCATAACCCATCGTTCCTAATCCGCCAGAAGTGAGGAAGGTCCTCGGCTTGAGATATTTATAATACTGGGCGGCCCACATCTGGTTCTGTCCGACTTCAGTGGTGATGATCGCTTCTCCTCTGGTCAACTCATCAATCTTTTCAATGACATACTGGGGTTTGATGATCTGATCCTGTTGATACCCCAAGTCATAGATGGCTTTCCAGCTTTCGATCTGGCGATGCCACTTCTGAAGTCCTTCCTTAAAGGAGGAGATGTCTTCTGCTTCGATGAGGGAGATAACTTTTGAAAGGATGCGTTTACAATCTCCTACAATCGGGAGATCGACCCTCACATTTTTGCTGATGGAGGTTGGATCAATATCAATATGGATGACCTTGGCCTGTGGGGCAAAAGATTCGAGTTTTCCAGTTACTCGGTCGTCGAATCGGGCTCCCACAGCGATGAGGAGGTCTGATTCCATCACCGCCATATTGGCACGGTAGGTTCCATGCATTCCAAGCATTCCGAGGGAGAGCGAATGATTTCCAGGAAAACCGCCCAAACCCATCAATGTCATCGTGACAGGGACCCTCAGTTTTTCAGCGAGATGAAGCAGTTCCTTTGATGCATTGGAGGAGATGATACCTCCTCCGACATAGAAAAGAGGTCTTTTTGATTTCAGAATCAGATGAACAGCCCTCTGGATCTGACCCGGATGACCTTCCAGAGTGGGGCGATATCCACGAATGGATACTTTTTCAGGATATTTGAACTCCACAGAATCTACAAGAATATCTTTTGGCAAATCGACAAGAACGGGTCCAGGCCTACCACTCCGGGCGATATAAAAAGCCTCCTTGAGGATTCGACTCAACTCCTTAAGGTCTTTGACGAGGTAGTTATGTTTGGTGCAAGGCCGGGTGATTCCCACGATGTCAGCTTCCTGGAAGGCATCGTTTCCGATCAGGTGCGTTGGAATTTGGCCAGTGAGGATGACGATCGGGATCGAGTCCATATAGGCCGTAGCAATTCCTGTAACCGTGTTCGTTGCACCCGGTCCTGAGGTGACCAGTACAACGCCCACTTTTCCAGAGGCACGGGCATAGCCATCTGCTGCATGGACAGCGGCCTGTTCATGACGAACCAGGATCTGCCGAAAGGGGGAGTTGATCAGCTCATCGAAGAGGGGCAGAACTGCGCCTCCAGGATAGTAAAAAAGGGTGTCCACCCCTTCTTTTTTCAGACATTCGACAATAATCTGGGAACCTGTCTTCTTCATAAGAAATCAATTGGAATAATGGAATATTGGGTAACTCAATCAAAACCAGACTGACTTTTTTCTCCTCATCTTTCCATTATTCCGTTCGTTTATCGGTGTTTTCTTAAGATCTTTTCCATCTCGTCTTTATAAGCCAGTTTCTTCTTCTTGATGATCTTTATCTCCATCTCATCCTGGGGAGTGAGGAAAGGCTTCTTTTCTAACTCATCGAGTTGGGTTGCCAGTTCGGTATGAGCCTTTTTGATTCTAAAAAATTCTTCGTCTTCTCTCATCAGCCTCTCAATCAATTCTGCCTCTTTGGTCACGGCTGCCTCCCCACAAAGAATTGAAACAACAACTGGTTTCTATACAAAACTAATATAATTAACATTAGTTTGTCAAACCGAGTGCTTTTTCTGCCAATGGATTTCTGCCTCTGAGGGACGGACATAGATCGGGGTAAAGATTTTTAGATCTAAAGACTCTTTTTTGCGAAGAAGCTCACTTCCCAATTTTGCAACGGTCGTTCCATGGGGGAGATGGAGGGAGGGATTGGGAAAGA
>CAKZKY010000172.1 GCA_937124575.1 uncultured Pseudomonadota bacterium
AGAGAAGACGCCCTGAGCCGCTCCTTTACCTTCGCCTCAATCACACCCCCAAAAAACCGCTCAACAATCCTCTCTCTAATCTTCATAGATTAACAATGCCCGCCCGTTGCGTCCCCCGGGGTCTTTCTTCTTTTTCTCTTCCCTTCTTTGATAATTTATAATTGGCTATAAGCAATTCGGACCTCTTGGACCTATTTTTTAATTTGCTGCCGTTTTGCAACATTACCGAAACTGATATCGTCGTGATAAAAAAGCCTTTAAAAAACGAACGGACCTCTTTAACATTCGATGATGATAAAAGAAATTTCCCCTTGATTTTTGATAGAATATCTTTAAGGTCGCTCCAATCATCTCTGCTTAGCTGCGGATAATTTCTGTCACCGCCTTTTGTCCCCGGATATGGCGGATCGCAATAGAAGAAGGTTTCGGGGGAATCATATCTATTAATACAATCCCTGAAATCGAGACATTCGATAATGGTCGACCTCAGGCGATGGGCAACCTTCTCGATATAATCACGTGCGTGGGTTACTGAGCAAATATCTTTTTTCCTGCATGTGCCAAATGTCCCTCCCTGGCCTCCAAAAGAATCCTGGATCGTCACCCAGAACCTGAACGCTCTTGCGACTTCGTCTTTTAAATTTTCGGCCTCTTTTTTCTCTTTCCACATGACTCTCGAATGAATCCAGTATCTGGCCTTCTCGGCAAGCTCCGCGGGGCGGTGTTTAACAACACGGAAAAAATTAACAATCTCTTCATTGCGGTCATTATAAACTTCGACTTTCGACGGTGGTTTCGCAATGAGTATCGATGCCGATCCTCCAAATAAATCAACATAAGTCCGGTGCGGCGGAAAACAAGAAATAATTTTCCCCCGGATCGGCCATTTCCCGCCCGGGTAACTAAATAGTTTTTGCATGTTTAATCTCTCTGGAGACAATTTAAATTGCCATTACGATCTATATTTCCCTATAATCTTTGATAAACCGGCTCTTATAATTCCAAACTCCCCTAAAAGGCGCAAAGGTCTCTCCGCATGATAATCTTCTCTCGTCGCCTCACTCGACACCGAAACCGCAGGCCCTGTTTCTGCCGCCGCGTGCGCTCCCAGTGCCGCAGCCCAGAAGTGATCCGAATGTCCCTGTTCGGTCCGCTCGGAATCGAAGCGGACATTGCCTGCCGCGGTCACATATTTTTTAACCGAATGGAAATCCTCCCTTATCCATCGATCCGGCGGAATCCTGACCAGACGATCCTCAAACTTTCTTCGGAGGGTCACGGCCAGGTCTTCCTTGACGGCATTCGTAAAAGTCACGGCCTCCGCTCTCGATCCGAATCTCGTTATGGCCTCTTCGGCAAGCTGCATTCCGAGGCCGGTTGCATCAATACAGCATCGGCGCACAAATACCCCCCCGCTTTCCCCCCTTAATTTAAGTGGGGAGGAAGGGGGGTTAAAATAAGACCCGTCAAGAATCGAAAACAAAACCTCCCTCTGCGCCTTAAACGTTGCCTTCTCAAGGCGCTTGACCATCCGTGTCCAGAGCACATCGCCCAGCTTTTCCCAGACCCAGATCACTGTCAAATCCCGCTTCCGCCCGATATCCACCCCAACATACAACTCTGACTTGCGTCTATCGTCCTTCGTCCATCGTCCGTCGTCTATCGTTGCCTCCTCATCTTCGCACGATGCGATCAGGTCGTAAGTCAAGAAAGCCGTGGCTTCATCAATAAACTGGCACTCATACTCCTGCGCCCATGCATCCGGATCATTAATTCCTTCTCTTAGCGCGTCTATATCAACATTGAGTCCCTGTTCTTTTGCATCGTAAATGGTCGTCTTATATTTATGGCCGCTAAAGCGGTTCTCCTGTGTCCACAAATCATAAAACATATTCTGCTTTCCATTGGCCGTGGAAATGACCCGTATTTTGTAGCCCCTCGTGATGGTCGGGAAAAGAGCGGCCCAGATTTTTCTTGAATCCTGATGAAATGCAAATTCATCAAGCAGAACATTGCCCGAAAATCCTCTTGCAGTATCAGGATTTGCAGGAAGCCCGATAATCTTTCCTCTGTTGGGAAGCCTCACCTCAAGCATCCTGTAAACCGCATCGCCGACATAATCGGTTTCGAGAAGCCTTGCGGCAACATTGTACGCCTGACAGTGCATCTGGACCTTCTCGATTAACTGTTTCGACTGGCGTTCCCCCCGTGAAAGCAAAATCCAGAGGTCTCCAGTTTCAAGCGCGTCATCCACGGCCTCCAGCGATGAGCCAAATGACTTCCCTGTTTGCCTCGCCCAGAGCCCCATCTTAAACTGATATTTATCCTGGACCCATCTCATCTGATAATCAGTTAGCTGGATCGCCGTTTTTTTCACGGATGCCATAAACCTCTTCTCTGATCTTCTTCAGCGTTTCTTCGCTTAACCCCAGGGCTTTTTCAGGCTCTGCCGGAAGCTCCTCAATGGGCTTCATCTTCTCTTCGCTCTCAATGATCCTCTGAAGGCCCGCCAGCGCATAAATGGCCTGTGGATTTGCAGCCATGCGCGCCGCGTCAAGTAGCTGATCTCGAAGCTCATAAAGATTTTTACGATAATTCACGCGTCTCTTAATCTGGGCCAGCTTCTGGCTGCGCCATTCATACTTTTCGCTCCATCTCTGGATCGTCACAACCGGCACGCCGGTCAGGCGCGAAATCTCCTCATAAGTCTTTTGCTTGTAGATGTAGAGATTCTCGCATGTCTCGACAATATCCATCGAATACTCTTTTTTCTCTTTTTTCGGCGCCATCAGAATCTCGCATCAATCCCGATATCATTCGTAAACCCATCCAGCACATTGAGTCCGTCAGCAGTGATGCGGACCATTTCAATCTCGATGCCTCCGGATCTTCGCTTATCGAACTTAACAAACCCTTTCTCTTTTAGATAACAGAGGTGACTCCGGAGCTCCTCCTCCCGGATGGTAAACCCAAGATCATCAAGCAAAAAATGCACCTCCTTGAAATCAAGGGGAGCAGGGTGTTGATGAGCAAGAAGTTTCAGGATTGCCCCTCGGATCCGCCTGTAGCGCTCTTTTTTAGTTTCTGCCATCTCGCTCGCTCCTTAGATGTTCAATCTTTTCCAGGATGACTTTTTGCAGAATAATGATCTCTCGATGTTCAGATTGGTCTCGTGTAAAAAAATTTTCAATGCAGTTCGTCAACCTGTCCATCGACTGGGCCTGCTGGGTCAGCGCATCCGCGGGCTTCTCCAGGGCCGAAACAATCTTAAATCCAATGCCTCTGGTCAAAACAAAAAGGCCATACAGAATAACCAGGACAAGAAAAATCCCTGGCCCCCAGAACTTAAGCAGATTCCCAAAGTCATGCTCCATCATTTGCTCGCCTCGCACTCCTGCCAGCGGTAGCGGAAGTATTCGATGGCCCGCGCCAGCCTGGCCACTCCCTCGTCTGAAATAAACCAGCCATCCATTGGTGCAATATATGTCTGCCCTGCCATCATCTTGCCCGCCTTAATCTGGGGATCAATAATTTCAATCTGGTGTGCGCATCCCTCAACCGCCAGGCTAATCAGGCAGATCAGAAATATACTTTTCCAATGCCTTCGCATCGTCTCCATAGGCCAACTCTTTTGCCTTCTTAAGGGCCGCCTTTTTCTCCTCCTCGAGCTTCTTCGCCCGTCTCTTGGCGTTAAAAACATTATTATTGAGAAGCTTGAGGCCTTCTCCAACAATGGTTGCAATAGATCCAAGCAGGCCCATGTTTATTTTCGGCTCTTAAAAATGCTGTAGATGAACGTGGCCACTCCAACAATCCATCCCGCGTTGACAGTCGTATCAATCCAGCTTGCGTCTGGCACAGGTCCCACGCCTGCCAGCGCTCCAATACCGCCAATGACAAAAACGACCGCAATGGCTACATAGCCGTTAATCGCCATCAATTTTTTTAACCCCTGCACAATCAGCGTTAAAAAGATTGGAGCCAGCAATCCAATCAGTTGCAAAATATCCATCTCAAACCCCCTTGAATCTTGAATTTTGAATCTTCTTTAAATCATATTCCGTATGTGCATGATCAAGATGCGCCTCGTCGCCGAAAACAATGTCATACCTAAAATCAACCGCCTGCGCCTCTTTCCTTATCTCATCCCAGACCGCCTTGGGGTCTTTGAGGCCCCAGACCCGCCAGTCCCAAGCCAGCCCCTCGTAATGCCACGAGCCATTCATATGCTTTCCGTCGCATGCCGATGTCACAACCGGCGTCACGCCGTGCTTCTGGTAAACCCGATATACGATCCGGGCCAACGTCAGAAACTCGTATCCAATTTCCTTAAACCAAACCCCCTCTTTGCAAAGGACCTTGATCATTTATTTCCTCCTGGTTTTTGGATTCCTTATAAAAACCAGACTTACCCGACTTGCGTTTCATCACAAGTCTGGTTTCCTCGTCCTTGTTGCTTATTCGATTTTTAATCAGCCACCAATCAAGATTTTTTTACGAACTCCTCCCAGCTCTTGTGGTGCTTGGTTTTCGGTATTCTCGGCATCCCGCTGATCTTTACTCCCATCGCCCTGGCAATCTCAGCTCCGTCCAGATATTTATCGCCATATTGGTCCCATTTCATCGCCCTCAAAAAGTCTTCCTTTTGTGCCCGGCTCTGAAAGCACAGGCAAAACCAGTACTCCGAATCCACGTTATCCCAAAACGTGGCCTTCTCCGCCTTTTTCCGTTCAGCAAACTTTTTCAAAACCTCGGATATCTGTTTCCGGGCCGCCTCTCCGCCGCCCTTCAGAACCTCTTTCCGCTCGTCCAGACCAAAGTCCAAATCCCCAAAATCAATATCATCTGTATGGGGCGCAGGCCTCTGGCCTGTGTTATCTTTGTCTTTGGGTTTCATAATATCGCTCCAGGAACTCCCGCCGCCTTAGCTCCAACTCGGCTAACGGGAAAATCTCCAATATTTTTTTGTAATCCTTCGGAAACTTATCCGCCACCGGCTTGAGAAAACGATAATCGATCCCGTCGAACGACCTCCCAAACATCAGGTAATCTACCGGCAGCCTCACCCCTGCCCGGCGAAGCTCATCCGTTAACCGCTCCTTTCGCCAATCAAAGATAGGATAGAACTTCTTCTCCCTCCTGTTGATCGGCCCAAAGCGTTTCATGGCAATCCTTCTGGCCAGCGAATCCACCAACCTTGTTCCGTTGGCCACATACGTGGATCGCGGCATCTCGTTATCCTTGACGACAACTTCCCTGATATCTCCATAATCAATATCAGGCAAATCCATCTCTTCTATAATGGCGCAATTCTCCGGCGCCTGAAAAACCAGATTATTCAGCATCCGGTAAAGCGACGGATGAGGCAGCCTGCATATCTTCGTCTCAAAAAAATCCTCATAATATGCAAGCGAGCGCTCCACAAACTCCAAGTCTGGGATCAGATAGCAGTAGTATGGGACGATCCGCCGGAAAAACCTCCGCAATTGCAGCCACGCCCCGATCGAGTCCTTGCCGCAAGAAAACGCCAGAATCACCTGATCATTCTCTCCGGCCAGATACTCACACAACTCCTCCGATGTCCTGAATCGCATCCTAAGTCCCACTTATTCGGCCCTTTCCTTTCCCGCTGGCCTTTCTTCCGCCCTTGCCGCCTTTCTTTGCCATTCCGTATCACCTCCTCCGTGTGCCACAAGCGTCAGTCTGTGTCCGGTCACGCCCCGATATCGTTCTTCAATATCGCCCGGATCACTTTTTTGGCATACTCCGATACCGTCCCGTCCGGATATATAATCCGGTTACCGATCAGGACCCGCATTAACATCTCCACCCCAACCCTCACGCCGGAGACTTGCCTAAGCTCCTCTGGATCGTAACGGACACACTCCCACATCCATTTCCACAGCTCTTTTTCATCCTCTGCCGGGGGCGCAGGCCTCTGGCCTGAGATCCTATCGATCTTGATTTTTCCCCACGCGACCACGAGCCTTCTTAACCTAATCGCCTGAGGATCCTTTACGTTCGTTATCGCGAGCACATCCTCCACCTGCTCCTGCGATCTAAACTTTTCCACCGCCTCCTCAAACGTCATGGTCGTGTCCTTTTTCATTTTGATTTTGATAAATCAACATCCTAATATACGCCGATATGGTCAGTCCCAGACGTTTCGCCTGCTCCTCAACCATCTTCTTCTCTTCCCCGGAGAATCTCACCTGTATCCAGGTTTCCCTTTTTTTCACAATCATATACTACTCCAATATTTTGACAACGTCAAGGGCGAGCTCGTTGCCGCGGACGATATATGCCCGCTTCATTCCGTTGGCTGCGAAGTGCGTGCTCCGCCGCAAATAATTAACAATTCCCTCTCGGCAACTCCATTTGCCGTTCTTGTGGGGTGCCCCTTCCCGCACCACATAACACGCCGCACAAAAAAGGGAGATCACAATCTCCCTTTTGATTTTTATTTTATTTTATTCGAACACCTCGACCTTAGCTAACCCCAGACTGTCAAGCCAGTCTAAAATTTTTCCCCTGTCGGTCGTGCTGAAATAAATACGGCCATCCTCGGGGTAAACATCGTTTAGCGGGAAAAGGCTCATTGGGTCACCATTACCATGCCTAACCTTACCCAAATAGTAATTAAAACTTTTCCCGTCGGAATAAGCGGGGTCATGCCTATACCAGATGATCCATTCGCCCTTTTTGTTTCGGTATGCCCTAATATAATGGCCGCCAAAATTAAGATAATCGTAGCCTAACCACAATTCCTCCCATTCGCCCCTGATGCGGATGGGCAGGTGGTTTGTGAAAAACAATGTCCTCAATTCTGTTTTTTTGTCTGTCATCTCTGTCATCTCTGTCCTCCTGTCATTTGGCCTTTTTAGATTTTGCCTCTCTCACATGGAGGTTCCGGGCATCGGCCCCAGCCCACGGACAGGTTATCAGGTCTCCTGTCAACCCCTGAAATAGAAAAAGGACACGGCTGGAGGTCATCCGGCCAATGTCCCTTATAACCTGATGAGCCGGCTACCCACTTTGGCGTGGGTGTAGCCGTCCCTTCGCCAATCCTCCCTGGCGGCCCTGAGGGCGGCCGCCTTGGTCGGGAAGGCGCGCCCACGTGCATCCAGATAATCGAGGGCATCATCACAGAGATAATACCCGCCGATGTCTAAAAAGAGCCTCACGATTTTCTTTTCTTTCTTCATTTTCTTTCTCCTTTCTTATTTTATTTTATCTGGCCATACTATATCACATTGTCATGGCATTGTCAAGCAAAAAATTACAACATTAGAAAAAATTAATTTTCTTGTGAAACGATTTCACTTTTTTCTAACCCCTTGATATTATTAAATTATTCCGTTCGGGGGGGGTGATGCCCTCATATACCCCCCCTAAAAAGCCTTATCGTGGCGCATCCTAACGATGATTTTCGGCCTTTTGGTGGGGTGGGGTAGTAACAAATCGCTTTTTTTGGGGATCTGCTCCGGCGGCGGGTAGCGTGTCTATCTTGTTTCAATCCACGCGCCCACGCGGGGCGCGACATTTCCCCATCTTGAATCTTGAGTTTTGAATTTTGTTTCAATCCACGCGCCCACGCGGGGCGCGACGCTCCTGCGATCGAAACTTTTCCACCGCATCCTCGTTTCAATCCACGCGCCCACGCGGGGCGCGACGTTATAGATTCGTGGGGCTTTTAGCCCCACGTCCTTAAATTAATTCGGCCAATTCTTCTATTGGTTTTTTATCAAGCATTACCGGTCCGCATGAGTAAGCCGAAGCCGGTAAGCCGTCCACGTCTTTATTAATAATTCCCAATGCACGCCCCCATCTATGGGCCGCGGCCATATCAGTCCCGTAGACATGCCTTGCGACTGCCTCGGCTAACTTTTCTAATTCGGGTTCATAAGGGTCACCCGATATTTCAATTTCGGCTATTATCGGCATTGTTACGTCCTGCCCCCCGTGGAAACGGGCCATGCGCCACACGTTTCAATCCACGCGCCCACGCGGGGCGCGACGCTCTCAATGATCCTCTGAAGGCCCGCCAGCGCATGTTTCAATCCACGCGCCCACGCGGGGCGCGACTTCAAATGCACGCCTTATTTCCTTTCTTTCTTCAGTTTCAATCCACGCGCCCACGCGGGGCGCGACTCGAATACTCTTTTTTCTCTTTTTTCGGCGCCATCAGTTTCAATCCACGCGCCCACGCGGGGCGCGACCTTGAACCATTTCCGTATCGCCCTCGGCGTAACCCCGTTTCAATCCACGCGCCCACGCGGGGCGCGACTCGGCCAGTTAATCCGGCTAAAGACTATTTTTAGTTTCAATCCACGC
>CAKZKY010000173.1 GCA_937124575.1 uncultured Pseudomonadota bacterium
TTCCACACAGGCCGGCATCTCTCCCTCCTTAAGTCTTTCCCAGCAGAGGCTGCACTTCTGAATCCTGGGATTAGAACTCTCATATTCAAATTTTGGCATTTCAAAAGGGCAGGATGGCATACAGTACCGGCAACCCATGCAATTCTTTTCCCAGGTAACAGGCCCTTCTTTTCTCTTCTCCATTGCCTTGACCAGACAGGCTGCCACGCATCCAGGCTGATTGCAGTGCATGCACTGCGTCTTTACAAAGACCTCCCCTTTTGAGGTTTGATAGCGATTGACCACGGTCAACTGAGTCACCGATGTACTGCGCCTTTTCTCAAATGCCGAGCTGTCCCCGATATCCGGAACAGGCATATGATTGGTTTGCGCACATGCCTCTTCACAAGCGCGGCAGCCGACACATCGGGTCGTATCAACCAGAATTCCTACAAACTCCTTGGAGGGAACAGGTACTTCTGCTTTGGTTCTTGTGGGGGCTATGATATTTCCCAAGGCCGCTCCTGCGATCCCCCCGCCTACGATCCCTCCACCAAGCACTTTAAGAAACTTTCTTCGGTTCATTGGGTCTCCTCCTCATTTTTTTATTTCCTCAGTGCGCAACGTGCCTGCCGTGGCGGGCAATGGTGCTTATTACCAAACAGGTGATGACAGTCAGTAGAAATAAGGTGATAACCATAAAATCATCTCCTTTCTCTGATTTTATAATCAGTTCGGGTTCGTATGGAATAATTGGGAAACCAATATCCTCCACAACTTCTCATCGAGTTGACCAGCAATTCCACGGACGACCTCTTCCCCGTCTCCATAGACCATTCCGAGGGTTGGGTGACTGATGGCTGCTCTTAGCTTTGCCTTGACTTGATCAAAGAATACTCGAAATTGAAAAGAGTCCATCAACGTCGGCATTTCCTCTTCAAGTCGATTTGGTTTTATTTTCAGGATCCATCCTTCTTCATAGGGAGAACGGTTTGCCAGAGAAGGATCTTTAATCAGTTTCTCATTCAAGTCCACAACCGTTCCACCCAGAGGAGCGAGTTGGCTTAATTTTCGTTTCCCATGACAAATCTTCCAGGCGACCTCACCTTGTTTTAATTTCATACCAATGGGGGGCAATTCGACCGCATCAATATCTCCCATGACTTGTTGGGTGAAATCGTCAAGGCCTACCTTCACGGCTCTTTCCCTTTGTTCTCCCTCAAGTCGTGCCCAGGCGTGCCCCCTGTGATAATAGACATCTTTGGGAAATTGGAGTGGGCTTCTAATGCCTTGGCCTATTGCTGCTGGAGAGAGAGCCAGTTTGCCCCTTTGCAGCCAGGGAACAGCAACTTCTCCACTTCTCCTGGCATCCTCTTGTAGTCGATATAGAAAATTTGCCCCCTGTGTCTTGGCCACTGACATTTCTCGTTTGCTAACCCAATGCTTGATGATATTCCCTGCCACAATCGCGAAGACGAATGTTAGAAAAACCAGTATGAGTACCATGTTCACTACCTCCTTTCTTAATTCTAAATCCCGCCTTTAATATTCTAATCTCAGGCGAAATAAGAAATTCACTCCCGGCACCTCGGTCGGGGTAACAACTCTTTTATTTACGAAATGTCGAACAAGGCTTCGGATTAAAATCGCGAATACGAATGTTAGAAAAACCAGGATAAGTACCATATTCAATTCCCCCTTTCTTTGTTTTTTCAACCTTTTTATTCCAAGAAACGGGCCAAAAGTTTAACGTTTTCATAAAAACATTAAATATTGGTTAAATACATAATGATTACAATTTATTGGATGGCAAAAAAAATAGATAAAAAATTTTTATTCCTTGGTGGGCTAAATTGAGAATGTTGAATATTTCAGCGGTATTTTTTACATTTCTCTTAACTATTTAAAAAATATAAGGATTTTAATGTTGAAAAAATAAATACCTAATTGTTAGTAATTTCAACGTTTCTCTGACTCTTACTGTTAAAATAATAAATATAGAGAGTCATGCCCCCAGAACAGAGTTTCAAATCCTAAAGTCTCTAAGCCCGAGTTCCTGAAATCGTTA
>CAKZKY010000174.1 GCA_937124575.1 uncultured Pseudomonadota bacterium
TCTTAAAACAGCCATTTACTTCCATTGTGGAGGCTTAGACCTTTACCCGGGTACCCATTAAAAACCCGGAAGAATCTTAAAATATTGATTGCCTTATTTTTTAATCAAAGTGAGCATTAGATTCTTAGATGGATTTGGATGAGCTGACAAATCCCATAAATCAAGAAACTCTTTGTAGCTGAGGCTTGAGAATCCCTTCATGGTTATCGCCGGATCTTTCATATAAATCTTTCCCTTTTCATGATCATAACCAATGACAACCCGCCAGTGTCCCATATCTCCCTTATATTTTGCATCGTAGTTCAGCCATTGTCTGACGATCACAGGCCGATTCTGTGCAATGCGGTCCATCAGCTCCTCTATCCCTCCCCTATTTAAAAAGTCAGATTTAACCCCATATTTTTCAAAGGGAAAACGGAGCATATTCTGATATGGAACGCCCTTTTCTGGGTGCCAATTGAGATCATCTTTGAGATCATCTATCTTCTTTTTACCTCCATAATAATTTAAAACCATCGCCATCGAGGCTGGTCCACATTCATTTCTCCCTTGATGAATTTGGGGAACTTGGTCAATCATATGTTTAGACGGTAGATGAGAAGGTTTTTGAATTATGACGGGAGTCGGAGCGCAAGCGAAAAAGATTATCACCGAAAATATGTTGACAACGGTAAAGATTATTCTATGATGCTTATTGTGCATTTTTCATTCTCCTTTATTCCTTTTTCGTCATTGTAACTCTTGAAATACTGCCTCCGAATTCCCGTTTACCTTCTATCGTTTTCAAGTCTTTCCCCATTGTGAATGTGAATTGCGGCTCATCTAAAGCCCCCCATTTTATCGTTCCGTCTTTTCCAACTTTTGCTTTTTCGCGAACCCAACCCCCCAAAAATCTACTGTCTGGATGATCTGCCCAACCATAGACCACAATCGCTTTCTTGCCATCAATTGTTTCAACCGCCAGTCGACTTGCAATCCTTCCTCCCCATTTCCCTTCCCAAATCCCGGAAAATGCAGCAATCTCTTTTGGCAAATTCGGGTCTGGAGGCAAAATATTCAGGTTACTTGTGAATGGGACTGTTTCTGAAATTTCGGCTGAAGCAGAAATCAATTGAATACTTTTAATCAATTCCAAAAGCTCTTTTGTGTTATCGCCATAGGTTCCATAATTGGAAGCTTGGATAACAAGAAACCTGTTATTCGGAATTTCCACATAAGCAACTTGAAACATTCTTTTAGAACCATCAGGATTTCTATCTATATACTGAGTTCTTTTTGCCGTAATTCGGTTAGGAAGTTCCAAAGTTTCAACATATTTTTTTAAGTTTACAACCGTAATCCTCCCACCCATATGATATTCCCTATTCCATGAATCAATTAATCGCTCCATTTCTGATTGATCAACTTTTCTCATCACCCAAATATAGACGTTTGCAATATTGTGTGAGTCTCGAATCCTAACTATTCCTCCAGATCCCCACCCACTATAATCCTTTCTTTTTCCGGTAGGAAAATCTTCCAGTTCCTTCGCCAAAAGGCTGAATCTTTTTGGATTCCCAAAAGAGAAACTTATCCCATATTTTGTATTTCTGTAGGTATATCCCTTAGCAGGATCTAAAGTTATTTTTATATCTCCCGAAGGGGTTGAAAATTCCTTAATCTCAGCCTCTTTTGAACCTGTTGGAGTTGTTGAACAACCTTGCAATAACACCTGAGCCAAAAATAGAATCAGAATCATCTTCTTCTTCATCACATCCACCTCCTTTTTTGATCATCATGTTTTTTGTAATTCAGATTTGTATTTCAACCATTATTACTCCTTTTTGGCAACCGTTTCTCCACTCTTCAAATCTCTAATGTAACCGTCCTCCTCTATTTTAAAAGCCATACCACCATTTTTAAGGTCTCTGACATATCCAGAATCTTCTATCTTAAAGAACATACCGCCATGCTTTAAGTCCCTTACATAACCACTATCTTCTATTTTAAAAGCCATACCTCCATGTTTTAAATCTCTGATATAACCCCCTTCTTCGATTTTAAAAGAATACCCCCCTTCTTTGAGATCCCTAATATAACCCTTACCCAACCCATCTCTAATGGAAGGCTCTCTAACGGGCGGCTGTCTCTCTTCCGGCCTCCCTCCAGCATATTCCATAATCTTCCCAAAGAGCCATAGACCTAAAAGTAAAGCCACTATGATGATTATGATGTATATCGCAACGAGAATTAAAGAAACTGCAACACCTATTAGGTAGAGATACAAAGCAGTTTTAATCCCAACCCTTATGCGGTCCCCAGGAATTCTATTGGCAAACTCTTTCAATAAGTGGACAATCCAAAGAAATGGCCTTACCCCATAACTTTTAATCTTGCCTCTTCCGACTTCATTTCTAATACCTTCCCGCTTCTTTTCAACCCAATTATCTATTCCGGCAAAGAGCTTAAAAAATAAGTCGGTCTTGGTTAAATACGAGAGCACACAAACTATACCACCAA
This sequence comes from uncultured Pseudomonadota bacterium, assembly GCA_937124575.1. Lineage (GTDB taxonomy): Bacteria > Desulfobacterota > BSN033 > BSN033 > UBA1163 > RBG-16-49-23. Next base: position 2,500 of record CAKZKY010000174.1, read on the forward strand.
TCACAACAGGAAGAAGCCAAATAATAATTGATGTCCAATCCCCAGAAGCTTTTTCCGGCTTAGGGGTTTTCAAGGCAGGCTTTTTCTCTTCAACTACAATGGAGGGTGTTTGTTTTGGTTTTTCAGGAAGAATAGATCGAGGATCAGTGGTAGGCTTAACTTCAGAAACCTTAGACCTCTTCTCTTGAGTCACCTCGATAGGTTTCTGCCTGGTCTCAATAGGTTTCTTCCTGATGGTGACATCTTCTTTCTGAGCCTCAGCCTGAAAAACATATCCCTGCCGGTCTTTATCCCAAACCCAACGTCCGCCCTCTGGTTGACGTTTACGTACAATTCGTTGACTCATTTCGTGAGGTAAACCTATAGACAATACGTTTCCAGAAATCTCAATCGTCTCCGCCTCAAACCTAACATCAGATACCCGAACAACAATACCATATGTCTCCCCAACATTAATCTTTCGTTTTTTGACTATCTCGGGAGACACTTTTGACCCTGACATGTCTAAGAAAATTCGATGCCCAGACGAATCTTCGCCTACAAAGTCTTTTACACTTTTTTGAGCAATAATTTTTAACCTGAAACCTGCGTGAAAACTATGGATTAGACTTTCAATTTCTCAATTTTCTTTATGGCGTATTCGAAAGCGTCCCT
>CAKZKY010000175.1 GCA_937124575.1 uncultured Pseudomonadota bacterium
TTAAAAACTTATAATAGGTGAGAAGGTTTCTCGACTAAATACAATAATCAATGAGTAAAATCAAGATGTTTCACAGACGCTCACTGACCAGATTGAATATTTCCGACAATCTTTCGTCTAATGAGGTAAGGGCCCGTTGAATGATAGGGAAAGCGATCTGATCTCCCGGTGTCAGAAGGGGGATCAGGACGCATTGAAAGAGATTTTCAATCAGTATCATCAGAAGGTCTATCGGATTGCCTACGGAGTGGTGAGGCAGAGGGAAGAGGCTTTCGATATTGTTCAAGAAGTCTTTGTCAAACTCTTCCGCTCGATTAAAAACTTCAAAGGGAAATCGGCCTTTTATACCTACCTCTACCGTCTGGCCATGAATACGGCGATTGACCATTCCAGGAAGATGAAGAAGACAACAAGTTTTAGCCTGGACTTAGAGGATAGTTTTCAACCAGCTGATAGCACGGAAAAGAGACCTGACCATATTGTAGCCAAAAAGGAATTAGAGGGGAGGGTAAGATGGGCCATTGATCAACTTCCAATGGATCAGAAAGCAACCCTGATCTACAGGGAGATTGAGGAACTCTCTTACCAGGAAATCGCTGAGGCAATGGGCTGTTCTATAGGAACGGTGATGTCCCGTCTCCATTATGGCAGAAAGAGACTCCATGACCTGTTAAAGGAGATGGTGAACCCCGTTAGAAATTCCAGCGGTGTTTAGGTTTAATGCCCCGCTGGAATTATTCCAAAATCTATTCCTGCTCCAGTGGAGCGGAACATTATTTCTAACGGGGTGAAAGGCAGGGAGGGCGAATGAAAGATTCCTGTTCATCGGTTTCACCACTATTAGAACGATATTTCGATCGTCAGGCAACCGAGCCAGAGAGGACCCTTGTTGAAAACCATCTTCCAAACTGCCCGGTCTGCCGCGAGAGACTGACTTTTCTGGAAGGATTAAGCAAAGCGATCAAAAACCCGGTGGATGAGGCCTTGAAAGAAGAGACCTTCCCTTGGGTATGGGAGAAAATTGAGAGGGAAATCCGTCTTCAAAAGAGACCCTCTGTTTGGGAATCACTCCATTCATGGCTTACTCTCTCTCCTTTCCTTCGGAAGAAGGTATGGATTCCCGCTGTGGCAACAGCTATGGTCCTTGCCCTGATCGTTTTTTCTCCCATTTTGAAAAAATCTTCTTCCATTTTGGAAAGATCTGTAGTAGAATATGTGGAAAGTGACGTTTATGATGTGATGGTCTATGAGTCAGAAAAGGCGAAGGTAACGGTCATATGGGTTTTCGAAGAACCCCAAAACGAATCTACCGCTTCATGAAGATATTATCAACCCCTCTCATCTCTGTCTTCCTCCTCTTCTTCGTACTTCCATCCATGGCCTCTGCCCAGCTTCAAACCCGGCTCAGGGTGATCGAAGCTTCGAATGTCGGTAGCCATATCGATCCCACTTTGAGGGATATCCATGGTCAGTTGGGTTCACTCTTCAAGTACACCTCCTATCGCCTCTTAAAAGACGAGACTTTGAGTCTTGCTTCTGGCCGACCCGCCTCGATTCCGGTCCATGAGGGAAGATCCATCGAGATCACTCAGATCGGGCTTCAAGCCAATATGGCTGAAGTGAGAGTTAAGATAAGAAAGGACAGGACTGAAATTCTTAATACGCAAGTTAAGCTCTCTCCAGGAAGGACCATACTCATCGGTGGCCCAAAACATGGCGAAGGTGTTGCCATCTTAGCCCTATCCGCACAGTTTTAAAAAGCCTCCTTGCCCCTCTCCTGTCTTCGCTTCTCCCCCTATTTTCTACTCTTCCCTGAATAAAACTCCTTTTTCCTCCGTCTAAATAGGCAAATGGAAGGAAGATGATCGAAAGGAGGGATCGACATGGTAAAAAAAATCATCTCAATCGCTCTTGTACTGACCTTGATCTCCCTTATCACCGTTACCTCTGCAGAAGCAGGCTCAAAGGCTCGCTACCGCTGGCAGGGAGCGGCCATTGCTCTGGGAGCATTGGCACTGGGAGGAATTGTGGCTCATCAAATTCATGCCCATACTCCGCCTCCGATAGCTTTCTTTCCACCACCTCCGCCACCACCTATACCAGATCCATACTGTTACCGACCACAGCCTGAATACATTCCCGGCCACTGGGAAACCGTTCGTGAGTGGGTTCCTGGAACCTGGGAAAGGGTCTGGGTACCTGGCCACTACGACCGCTGGGGCAACTGGGTAGCCGGCCACTATGAGGAGAGGCAGACACCAGGAAGATATGTGGAGAGAAGAGTCTGGGTCGAAGGATATTATCGCCATTATTAAAACCCTATGTGGATGGGCGATCAAAGGAATGATGGAGCCCCACAGGCAAAGCCTGTGGTCTCCTTGGTTCGGGATAGGCTTATTTTGAGACCATGAGGAGGGATTCGGCGATCTTTCGATCTATCCTCGACATTGGAAGAAGGCGGAGCTGATTGATGGAAAACCACCTCCCCTTTCTGTCTGTCTCGACTTCGTCACAGTGAAAAGCGGCCAGAGTAACCTTGAAATGGGAATAGGTCTGTTCGAAAGTGCCAAAAAACTCTCTGCATTTAACCTCTAACCCCAAATCACTTTTAACTTTTAGCCTTAGATACTCTTTTAAATCTTTTCCTCCATCAAAGTTCCAGTTCGGAAATTCCCATAACCCTCCAAGAAGTCCTTTCAGGGGTCTCTGCCTGAGAAACACCCTTCCGTTTCTTACGATGACAGCGGAGACTGCCTGGAAGTGAGGAATTTTTTTCTTCACGGTCTTTAATGGAAACCTTTCGGGTTTACCGGAAGCATAGGCCTTACAGAATTCGCAGAGAGGACAGTTAAGACACTGTGGATCTTTCGGGATACAGACCATGGCTCCAAGATCCATGAGCGCCTGGTTAAAAAGGCTGGCTTTACCTTTTGGTAATAGTGATTCTGAAAGTTGCCAGAGAGATCGTATGGTCTCGCTCTTTTTCAAATCTTCGGACACGGCAAAGAGTCTGGATAGAACTCTTTTAACATTTCCGTCTAAGATAGGGGCCTCCTTATTATAGGCGATGGAGAGGATGGCACCAGCGGTGGATCTTCCAATGCCGGGAAGATTGAGAAGGTCTTTTAGGTTGTTAGGGATTTTTCCATTCCAATCGTTTTCAACAATTTGGGATGCCTTATGAAGATGTCTCGCTCTCGAATAATATCCTAATCCTTCCCAGACTTTTAAGACCTTTGATAGGTTTGCTTGAGCCAGGGCTTGAATCGTTGGAAAAGTTTTTAGAAATTTTTCGTAATAGAGAAGGACGGTAGCAACCTGGGTCTGTTGAAGCATGATCTCCGAAACCCAGATGGCATAAGGGTCTTTAGTTTTTCGCCAGGGAAGATCCCTTCCGTTTTGTTTGAACCACCGAAGAAGTTTGGTCTGGATTTGTGCCTGGGGTGGAATTGATTTCATTCTGGGGTTGATATCAGGTTTTAGACATTGGGATCATGTTGACACTTTTTTTCCTATACTTTTCCATGTGAGAATCGGTGGTATAAATTTTTTTTACGTTTAAGGTAAAGAGACTTGCAAGGATCAATGAATCCATCGCATGAATGTTATGGCTATGTGAGATGGTAGCAGCTCCCAAAAGGATCTCAGTATTGTCAAGCCAGACAATCCTACAAATGGCCCGTATAGCCTCAATAATAATGTCGACGGCATTGGATTCTATTACGCCTTTAAGAGATAGCCTTTTCAATTCATAAAGGGTCAAACAAGAGACTGCAGACTCATCTCCTTGTAGGATCCCTTCCCATATCCTCACCGCCGCTGAATTGTTTCTGAGAAGCTCTATAAAGAAACCCGTATCAAGCCCTATCAATGGAATCCATGCGCCCCCTTTCCAATTCTTTGTGAACCTCTGGGGATATTCGTGCCTTACCTACAATCTCTAAAACCTTTCTGCCGAGCCTCTTTTTTCTTTTTTCGGTTAT
>CAKZKY010000176.1 GCA_937124575.1 uncultured Pseudomonadota bacterium
CCCCTTGTGAAGGGTGAAAGAAATCGCTCAATTTAGGTGAGATTTAATTTTCCATTCTACATTCAACCATCGGGTATAGATGACCTCATTTAAATCCGGCTTTATTTCCATCTTAGGAAGACCTAATGTTGGGAAGTCAACCCTCTTCAACCGGATTATTGGAGAGAAGATCGCCATCGTCACCGAAAGGCCACAGACCACACGGAATCGCATCCTCGGAGTTAAAAATGTCGAAGGAGGTCAACTCATCTTTCTTGATACCCCTGGCCTCCATGAGGGCCGATCCGAATTGAACAGGCGGATGGTACAAACGGCCATTACCTCGAGCTGGGACGTAGATGTCCTCCTCTTTATGATTGAGGCTCAATCCCCCCAGGTTGAAGAAGACCGAAAGATGATCCAAGCCCTTAAGAAAGCCAAAGGAACTTGTTTCCTGGTGATCAACAAGATCGATCTGGTCCGAAAAGAGAGGTTGCTACCCCTGATGGATCAGTACCAGAAACTCCATTCCTTTGCGAAGATTATCCCTGTTTCAGCGGCCACCGGAGAGGGGGTGGATCTTTTGATGGAAGAGATATTGCATTTCCTTCCGGTTTCCCCTCCTTACTATCCAGAGGAGACCTTTACGGATCAAACGGAAAGGGAGATCGTCTCTGAACTGATTCGCGAGAAGGTAATCGAGCAAACCTATCAAGAGATTCCTTACTCCTCTGCCGTGATCATTGAATCGTTTAAGGAACGCCCCGAAAAGGAGTTGGTGGTGATCCAAGGGACGATCTTTGTCGAAAAGGATTCTCAGAAGAAAATCTTAATTGGGAAAGGGGGTCAGCGGTTGAAGAAGATTGGAGAAGCCGCCAGAAAGGAGATTGAAGCCTTCCTGGGCAAGAGGGTCTATCTGGAACTCTGGGTGAAGGTGGAAAGAGATTGGACACGGGACCCTCGTGCCCTTGATGAGCTGGGTTATTCGCCCCATCGGAGGTGAGCGTTCATTGCAGGAACAGGAGCCCTTAGGAAAATTTCTGAAGAGAGAGCGGGAGGGGAAGAACATCACCCTGAGGGAGTTAGCCAAGAAAACAAAGGTAAAAGAGCACTTTCTCAAAGCGATTGAAGAAGACCGGTATGACCTTCTCCCTTCTCCCATTTACGTCAAAGGGTTTCTTTCTGCTTATGCCAAAAATGTCGGTCTTGACTTCCATGAGGTTCTTCTTCGTTATGAGCAGTCTTTTAAGAAGGTGGAGATACTTCCTTTGGAAGTAAGACCTCCTGTAGAACATTTGAAGAAAACAAGAATTAATGTAAAGCACATCTGGATCGTTTTAAGCGTTGTCGCCATTGCCCTTCTCATCACTTACTTTTTTCACCCTTACCTTTCAAGTCCTCCTATGGAACCTCCTTCAAAAAAACTGGAAAGAGATCAAATCGTTTCCTCCATTGCACCGACTCAAGTTAAGGAGGTCTCTCCCGGAGTTGAAGGGAAACCTTTCTCGCTCGATCTCAAAGCTCTTGAGGAGACATGGATACAGATCAAAGTGAATAGCCAACTTCCAACAGAGGCTCTCTTCAAGGTTGGGGAGAGAGGTTCTTATCGGGCAAACGATCGAATCGAACTCTTAATTGGAAATGCAGGAGGGCTCGATATCATCTTCAATGGGAAGTTGCTCGAACGATTTGGGCGGTCAGGCGAAGTTGTCAAACTGGTCTTTACCTCTCAGGGTGTGGAGAGGAAGAGATAAGGAGAAAAGAAAAATCTATACGTCAGTCAAAAGAGGAGAAGAATCGAATGGTTCGATATCACGACGAGGAAGAGAGAGAGAAGATATCGTGGAGAGAGATTGACCGGAGGAGAGATCGGAGTCCTCACGCTCCCAAAGAGCCCCTCCGGGAGCAGGCAAGGTCTCGTCGGTCGGAGTGGGTGATGAAGAAGTATCGAAAGGAGGCGGATAAACTCTTCATGGGAAAGAAAGGGACGAAGAAACATAAGAAGGCTCAGGGAGACATCGATCGTTTTCATGGGACGGAACAGTTTAACGAAGTGGTCAAGAACTATTTGGATCAATATGGGTTGCCTGAGGACTGGCAAACACTCTCTCTGTTACTCGATTACTCCGATCCGGAGAAAGTGTTAGAAGCCATCCATGCGATGAAGCCTCTCTATGAGACGAGATCCCCTATGGAGAAGCAGGGGTTTAAGGCAAAACTTGACATCCTGGCCATGACGACAACCCATAGCGATCTGCGGGACACAGCCGAAGAGATGCTTAAGAGTTTATAAATCAGACGCCTTTGAAATCAGGCATCACGAACTTTAGACTTTTTTCTGCGGGTGACTTTCCAGGAGTTTTTTAATGTGAGGGCGTGACGTCTCTTCAGACGTAATCGTTCGAACCTCTTTTGCTCTCCATACTTTCCGAAACGTCCACCTCTTCCCAAAGAGCTCTCCTTAAGAATAGGAAGAATGAAGATGCCGATGTCTTGACGGAATAGCCTTCAGGATATGCTTGTCCAGAAGGCCTTCAAGTTGGTCCTTATCCCAACCGGAATAGGTTTCCTTTCCTTCGATAATAAAGGTGGGGTATTTTCGAATTCGATAGCGGAGAGATTTATAGAATCCTACAAAGGATTTCGCATCGATCAATCTGATGAAAAGGCGATGCTTATAGAGCCGCTTCAATTCCTGAGTCCAATTGAATAGTCTTTCTAAGGTCTGTATAAAATCGGGGGGATATTGATCGCTCTCTTTTTCATAGATTCTTTTGTTCAGTCCTGCTTCGTCAAAGAAAATTTCACAGTGACGGCAATGTCCTATGGTGGTCATCATGTCGGCGATAATTTCCAATAAGATGGGTCTCATCGTTTTTCTCTTTTAAATAAATTTTAACACCCCGAAGAAAAGAATTTCAAACCAAAGTGATTGCCCCAGTTCCCATCATTTAATGGATCGGTGAGATTTTTAGAATAGGAATTCAAAAGGGAGTTATCCACTCTTTGGACTTCAATTGAAGGAAGGTAAATGGTGGAGCTGAACGGGATCGAACTCGTTACGAGTCGAAACCGACCGTCGACCTGTCGATGCGACCGCTCTCCCACAAAAGGAATTAAACCTAAAACTATAAAATCCCTTTTGCCTTTAGCTCCATCCTTCCATATATCGATTTGAAATATTTTTCTCTTAAAACGGCCTCAGAGCGAGTTAGACATTCTTCTTTATAAATAAGCCTCCAGGGTTTCTTTCTTTTCGTTGTGAGACTCTTCCCGCTGTTATGTTCGATGAGTCTTTTATCAAGATTGGAGGTATGGCCTATATAGGAAGAATTTTCCAATTCGCTCTTGAGGATATAAACAAAATAGGGCATGAGGGGAAGGGAAGTTGGTGGAGCTGAACGGGATCGAACCGTCGACCTCTTGAATGCCATTCAAGCGCTCTCCCAGCTGAGCTACAGCCCCACCTGGTTTGAAAACTGTTAAAATAGATGAAAGAGAAAACTTATACACTCCAAACTACTACATTCCCAATTTTAACTGCCTAAATACCTCAAAGAAAATGGTGTACTTTTCATAAGACGTTTGAATAAATCCTAACCGTCGACCTGTCGATGCGACCGCTCTCCCAGCTGAGCTACAGCCCCACCTGCTATGGGTCAACAAAAAAATAACATGGGTAAAAATGGATTGTCAAATCCAAATTTCATTTGACAGGGGATAGGCTTTTTTTTATATTTAACACTGTGCCGGAGTGGTGAAACTGGTAGACGCACGGGACTCAAAATCCCGCGGGGATCAAACCCCGTGTCGGTTCGATTCCGACCTCCGGCACCAAAAATATCAATAAGTTAACTGCTTCGGCCTTCCGACCATGGAAGGCCCTTTTTTTGCCGATTGTATCTTGGAAAAGGGGACGTAGTTTAGTTATTTAAATAATTTGACAGTCCTCAAGGATTGTGATAAGCGGGATACATGCCAAGGGGGCCGCGATTAGATGTTCC
>CAKZKY010000177.1 GCA_937124575.1 uncultured Pseudomonadota bacterium
AACCCTCTATCCGGTTAAACATCATCCGGTCTATCGTTTTTATTGACATCTCTCTTCTCTCTTGATAATTTAATTTAAACGCATTTGATTCTTCTACTCTGTAAGAACGCGCCGCTGCTTGCAGCTTGGTGTTCTAAACGGCCCGAAGGGCAGAAGTTCCACGGGCTTTGCCCATGGGGTTCCATGATCCAAGAAATGCAAAGGATCCGTTTTTTCAATTGGAATTTCTGCTAAAAAGATCGAAGAAAGGAGGTTGAGAGAATGGGAGTGGAGTATGTCTATGAGCATGTTGTGACCCCGATCGACACAACAACTTCAGGAATTGCCTATGATGGAAGTTACATCAATTGGGCATGCACGGCAAGGGAACGGATGATGGTGGATCATCTCGACATGAGCGAGGCCCCTTCTCCCTGGTTTCTGGTAGGCGAGACCAATCTCCGCTACATAAGCCCGGCCTATCTCAATGATCGGATTGAAGTCCGTGTAAAAGTGGGGGATTACCATGTGGAAAAGGGATATGCCAAGTTCGATTTCAGGTTTATGAATAAGGCCACTTCTCAGCTCATCGCGCAAGGCCATCAGATCATCTTCTTTTATGATTCGAAGACAGGAAAGAGGGTTCCCATTTCTGGAGAATTTAAGAAATTATTATAGGGTCGCCTTATCCTCTAAAATGATTCTTGCATCAACAGCAAGGGCGCCTTTTTTATAAGCCAAGATGGGGTTGAGATCGATTTCTTTAATCTCCGGGTATTGCTCCATCACTTTGGATACTTTCAGAATGATTTCTGTTAAAGCAGGGATATCCACGGGTTCCTTGCCCCGATAGCCCTGAAGAATCGGATATCCTTTGATCTCTTCGATCATCTCCTGAGCATCTTTTTGAGTAAGGGGAATGATTCGAAATGAGACGTCTTTGAGAACCTCCACAAAGATTCCTCCCAGACCGAACATGATAACCGGTCCAAATTGAGGATCTTTGCTTGTACCAACAATGACCTCGGTCCCGAGCTTTGCCATCTTTTGAACGGAAACTCCCTGGATGGAGGCGGAAGGGTTCTTCTTCTTTGCTCCTTCTATGATCTCCCGATAGGCATTTCTGACCTCAGTCACATTTTTAAGAGAAAGTCTCACACCGCCAGAATCGCTCTTGTGAACGATCTCTGGCGAAGAGATTTTAAGTGCGACAGGGAAACCCATCTTCTGGCTGAATAAGAGAGCCTCGCTCTGGGTTTTGGCCAATCTTGTTTCAATAACAGGAATCCCTGCTTCCCTGAGGAATTTCTTTGATTCGAACTCGGTCAGGATGAGCCTACCCTCTTTTTTACACTGAAAGATCATGCTGGATTTCTTCATCAATCTCCTCCCTTTGCCTTTGCATATTGGCTCGCTAATCCGAGCGCCTTGATTGCCATTTCAATATCTGAGAATACAGGGAATCCGAGTTCCTCTAATTGACGGGCCATTTCGTAAGTGTAGTCCAACCTCGGTCCATAAATCCAAGAGGCAATCGGTTTTTGATTCCCCTGCAACCCTCTGTAGATCTTTAAATAACTCTCCATGAATTCACCAGAAGGGCCTGTCCAGATGACATTGAAGACCGAGTCAATGTTTGGATCCGTGGTGACAATCTTCAGGATTTCAGAGTAGAACGACATATAATTATTGACCACGGCCATGGGCGGCCCAATATCCACGATTCTATTCCCCAATCCAGGAAAGATGGCATCCAATCTTTTTCTCGTTTTTGAAGATAAGAGAGGGACCGTGAGTCCATACTTAGCCCCTTCATCAATGGCCAAAACCCCCACTCCTCCGGTGAAGGTGATGATTCCAAGTCGGTTCCCTTTTGGCAGAGATGAATGGGTAAAGATTTTTGGCAATTCGAATAGCTCCCTAAAGGTGTCCAGACGGATGACTCCTGACTGCTTACAGGCTGCATCAAAGATACGATCGTCTTGGGCAAGGGAGCCGGTGTGAGAGGTGGAGACGTGAGCCCCTTGCTCGGTTCGGCCCGATTTTAAGATGAGAACGGGTTTACGAGAAGCGACCCTTTTTGAAACTTTCAAAAATCGTTTCCCATCTTTAATGTTTTCGAGATAGAGCGTGATCGCTTTTGTGGAGGGATCTTCTTCGAGATATTCCATCATATCGCATTCATCCACATCACATTTGTTGCCGAAATCACAGATCTTGCTCACTCCGTAGCCAAGGTCTCCATAAGGAAATGCCTGTGGATTGACCATTCCTGTCTGAGCGCATATGGCAATGGCTCCTTCTTTCACCTTTTCGTAACCCATTTCATAAGGGTTCGGAATAAGGCCTTTTGAAGGATTGGCGATGCCTGCGGTATTGGGACCAATGATTCGGAGATTCCCCTGTTTGGCAATAGCGATAATCTCCTCCTGGAGCTTTCTTCCTTCGTCATCCCTTTCTGCAAATCCGTCCGAAACAACAATAGCAGCCCTCACTCCTTTCTCCACACACTCTCTCAAGATTCCGGGCACAGAGCGGGCCCCTGTGATGATGAGAACCAGATCGATTTTTTGAGGGACATCTTTAATCGAGGGATAGACCTTTAATCCGTTAATCTCTCGGTAGGATGGATTAACTGGATAGATCTCTCCCTTGAACCCTGCCTTGATCAGGGAGCGGATAGCTACATACCCACCAAACAGCTTCTCTTTCAATGAACCAATCACAGCGATGGTCTGGGGGTCAAAGAAGGGGTCGAGGCTATTTTCATACAGTTTCCGATTTACCATTGAGACACTCCTCCGAATGACTTCGGCCTGTGGTTGAACGCTTTCACATTAACCATTTCAACAGCCAATTTCAATATGTTTTGAGAAAAGATAGTACGATTTGAGGAAGAGAGTTGAAAGAAACATCCACTGCAAGCCCCGATAGAAGCTAAACTTCGCACGGGAGCCTTTCTAACGGGGTGAATGATCTAATCTAAAACTCGGACTTCGAGGTAGAGATCACCCCGATTGCCATCCCGATCCATCCTGCCCAACCCTTTTAGACGAAGTCTTGTGCCATCATGGACCCCAGGCGGAATGGTAACGATCATATTCCTCTTCTTAATTCCTTGGGGAATGGCGATCAGTTTCCGAGCTCCCTGATAGGCCTCCTTGGGTGTGATGAAAATTTCTCCATAGAGATCCAGCTCGTCAGGAAGATATTGAGGGGAGATCGTCTGCAGGCGGGGCGAGGTTCTTCGATCTGTGTAATGGCGAAGCTCCTGACCCATTCTCATCCTGGGAATGAGATCAAAGAGTTTAATGAAGACGAGGCCGACCACGAAACCACCGATATGGGCCCACCAGGCGATTCCTCCGACATTTTTTGGGGTGAAGCTTGCGGACAAAATCTGTATAAGAAGCCAGTAACCGAGAAAGATAAAGGCAGGGATCTCTACAAACTGAAGAAAGAAGAAGATCGGAATGAGAGTTAGGATCCGTGAACGTGGATAAAGGAGGAGATAGGCTCCCATGATTCCAGAGATGGCTCCGCTTGCTCCAATGGTAGGGAGATTCGACTCCCAATTCGTATAGAGGTGAATTACTCCTGCGGCAATTCCACAGAGAAGATAGAAGATCAAATAACGAATATGTCCGAGTCTATCCTCGATGTTATCTCCAAAGATATAGAGAAACCACATGTTGCCCAGGATGTGGAGAAAACCACCGTGAAGAAACATCGAGGTAAAAAAGGGGAAGACCTGCTCAAAGAGTGAAAATTGGATAGAGAGGCTTGGATCGGAATACCTTACGGGGACAATTCCATAGAAAAGGAGGGCTTCTCTCAGTTGGGGTCCAAGAGAAAGTTGCCAGAGGAAGGCGAGACAGTTGGCGACAATGATGAGGACATTGACCACCGGAAATGTCTTTGAGCGGATAGCGTCTCGAATAGGGATCATGGAAGTTTGCCTTGAGGCGAATTATACGAAAAAAACAAGCCAAATTCAATTTGGGAACCTGTATTTTACAGATTTTTTCTTCTTGATTTTTAAGGGGTTGTAGGTTAATTTGAACTCGATATCAAGGAAGTTACTTTGAATGTTGATCTGTTGGAATTTTATTGGAAATTGCTAACGGATCAATGCTAACTGTTTTTTTAAAGGGTCCCATCGTCTAGTGGCCTAGGACACCGGCCTCTCACGTCGGTAACACGGGTTCGAATCCCGTTGGGACCATTTCACCCTGTTAGAAAATCCAGCAATCTATCCTGATAGAAGTTATAGATCGCACGTGAGCAAGCAATAAGGCTTTTTCACGGGGAAGAGCTTCTGCTTAATCATAAAGGAAACTTAAATTGGACTTTTAAAATGGAGCACCTTCCGGTCACTGTTGACAAAAGCCATTTGATCACGATTGGAGAAAGACTCTACTCAGAGAGCATTGAACTGATCCGCGAGCTGGTGAACAATGCCTATGATGCCGATGCCACAGAGGTTCAGATCCGAATGACCGATGAGTTGATCGAAATCAGAGATAATGGCACCGGAATGGATCGGGATGGTCTGAAGCAGTATTTTAATATCGGCTCCCAAGAAAAGATCCTGAAATCAAAATCTCCCCGTTTCCACCGAGATCGCATCGGCCAGTTCGGTATTGGAAAATTTGCAAGTCTCTCGGCCTGCGAGTGTTTCGAAGTCTATACCCAAAGGGATGATTTTGCAGCCAAGGTCACGTTTGATAAGAAAGAATGGGAAAAAGAGGCAGAGGAATGGAACCTGCCGCTTGAGATTCTTCCTCCAGACAGGGAGAGGGGTAACGGGACCACAGTGACTCTGCTCCGTTTAGCAAGAAAGTTTGATCCCGAAGAAGTGATTCGAAAAATTGTTGAAGGAACCCCTCTTAAAGTTTCAAACTTTACAGTCCGTTTGAATGGGGTTCGGATCACCCCGAGAAGTCTGAGCGGTCATCGAATTCCTTTTATCGAAGGAACAGAATTTGGCCCTGTCCATGGAGAGGTTGTCATCCTTCCATCTTCGACGGCTTCGCCCGAGGAATTAGGTGTGGATGTGAAGGTGAAGCAAGTCACGATTAAAAGAGAGCTTTTCGGTTTGGAACATTGGGGAAAGATCGCCTCAAGGATTCGGGGAGAAATCCACGCCGATTTTCTACCGGTGACCACGGATCGTTCGGGATTTATTATCGATAGTCCTCAATATCAGGCCTTTAAAAAGGTGATGGAGAAATTGGTTCAGGAAGTGGATCAAGTATTGAAACGATTGTCGGGTCGCAAAGAGAAACGAAAGGCCAGTAAAGCGCTAAAAGAAGCCCTCCAGAGAATTCACCGAGCATTGGCATTGAACCCTGACCTCTCCCCTTTTGGAGCCATTCCCTTGGCAGGAGAAGGAGAGGGGATGGGTGGCGCGGCTGCGGTCTCAAAGAAGCTGGACCAAAAGGGAGAAAATGAGATTAAATCTACCGGAGAGGAGACGGGAGTTGAGAAAGTTTCCCAGAAGAAAGCGAGGAAGAGATCGCCCAAGGTGAAACGATTGACACCGAATGCGGTGGTGCAGAGGATGAAATTTGGAGAGATGGGAGTTTCGGTCTGTATCGATGATTTTGAAGAGAATGGACCCGAATGTTTTACCGAAGGAACGGTCATCTATATCAATCAGCAACATCCTCTTTATCAAAGAGAAGCGAAGAAGCCAGACACTTATATCCTCAATGTCACCCGACTCATTACGCAGGAGATTTCATTAATGAAAGATACCAAAAACCCCCGGCAGGCCTTCTTAAGGCAAAGCAAACTACTACGTGATGCCTTTGTCGAACCTCAATCCACACCCAAACCTTCCCAGTAAGTCAATTGAAGCCATCCAAGAAATGAATTCGTTGTTTATTAAATCACCTTGATTAAATTACGTAGGAAAATCAAATATTTATACGATTTCATTTTTTTTGAGATCTCCAAAAAAACTGGAGTTTCCTGAGTTTTTGATTATCATTTTTTCTAATATGTTGAAACTATTTGACTAATCAGAAATTTGAATGTTGAAAGTAAAATTTTTTTGCCAAGACCAAAGATTCCTGAGTAAAATATCCTCCATGGGGCTAAAGGCCTCTTTTATCAAGGAAAAGAAGGAGCTATGAGCGTAGAATATAGGACAGTCGTGAGTTTAAAGGCGCAGTTATCTAAATTCTCAGGAATCATTCCAAAGAGTTTTAAACAACCCAAGAAGCGATTGATCAGGGAGATGCTTTATGGGATTCAGGCCTCGAAGGATGTGAAGTTAAGCAATCTGACGGAATCTACAATCTGCTTTATCCAGATAAAACAGCATTACGGGGAATTAAACCAAATAGCCTTGATGACTTTCAGCTCTGTTTTGACTTCGGGTAAAAAACTAAAGAAACTCCAGAGAAAAAGAGATCTCTGAAAAAGTATTTAAAAAAGAGATTCTTCCGGGTTTTTAATGGGTACCCGGGTAAAGGTCTAAGCCTCCACAATGGAAGTAAATGGCTGTTTTAAGAT
>CAKZKY010000178.1 GCA_937124575.1 uncultured Pseudomonadota bacterium
AGATTTTCAATAGGTTAGCTCTCTATCGGTCTATTGAGGACGGGTTTAGAAAATTAGACCTGATCATTTCAAAGATTAGAAAATTTTAATCTTTTTTTAATCTTCTTTTAATGTTGATGTTGTATACTTATTTTAAACAGAGAGAAAAACTCTTTCCTCCTCCTTAAAACCTTAACCCAGAAAATCCACCAAGCCTTTGGCTTGGTGGATTTTTTTATTTCAATTGATCGAAATTGAATCCCTCTTTCAAGATGGAATCCTTAATCTCTTTGATATTGACCTCCTTTTCGATGGCGTTCAATAGCTCTTCCCTTCCTTTGGTCTCACCGAGCAGGATACAACCAATAATCTTATCCTCTTTAAATGTGACCTTACAATAATTACAGTTCTCGCGATCGCTTCGCACAACACATTCATAATTCCCTTCCGGATCGATCTCCCCGGCCGAGGTAAGATTGATTCCAACAACTTTAAGAGTATTGGAGATAACGCTACCTCCATAGGTCTCATTGCCTCCTGCCATATTCGCCCCTGCAATCTCACCCTGCTTTTGGGCTGCAGGCCAGATGCCATAGACTCGGCCTCTATGCTCAGCAACATCCCCTGCTGCAAAAACGCACTCTATTTTCGTCTCCAGTCGGTCATTGACCAGAATCCCATTCTTGATCTCCAAGCCCATCTTTCTGGCCAGTCCGATATTCGGTCTTGTCCCTGCAGAGATGATGACCATCTTCCCCTCTACCACCCGACCATCCTTAAGGCGAACCCCTTCTACGGACTCATTCCCCAGAATCTCCTCGGACTCTCCCTTAAGAAAAAAGGAAAAACCCATAGACTCCAACTTCGCCTGAAGAATCTGGGCCCCCTCGGGATCCATCTGTCTCGGAAGAATTCTTGGATTATGTTCAATCACAGCGACTTTGATGCCGCGCCTCAACAAAGCCCCTCCTGTCTCCAACCCGACCAAACCTCCTCCAATGAGAATGGCTTGATGGATCTTCTCTGAAAAGGCTTTCATCTCAATGGCGTCCTTCATGGTGCGGAGAGTAAATACTCCTTTCTTTTCGTTTCCCTTAAGGGGTGGTTTGAATGCTCTTCCACCTGTGGCCATCAGTAGAAGATCGTAAACATAGGTATCTCCGGACTGGGTGATTGCCTCTCTCTTCTCTGGAAAAGCTTCAAGGATCGGCTCTTCCAGATGGAGAGCAATCTTCTTGCCTTCATAAAACTCCTTGGTGTGGATCGTAATCTCCTTGGTTGACACCTCTCCGGCAACCAGCTCCGGAAATCGAACTCGATAGTAAAAAGGGTAGGCCTCTTCGGTAAAGATGTGAATTTCTCCCCCAGAATCTCTCTCCCTGATCCTCACCGCTGCCCTTGCACCCGCCACTCCATTTCCGATAATGAGATATCGCTTCATTCCAAACCTCTCTTCGATTAAGCGATGTTTGATGTGGAACGTCGAGATTGAGTTTAAAAAAACTTCTCGTCCTCCATCCCTTGCTCACAAATTCAATAGATAACAAAAATTCTCTATCCAAACAAGCAGTGTTTAATGGTCTAAAGAAATGAAAAAAGTTATAATAGGCTCACATGATTCGCTCTTCTATCCCAGATATGGAGCACCGAGGCGAAGACATATGCCCAATGACGACCAGTGGGGTCATGACCCAAATGTTCAGATGATGCGCCAAATTTTCGCTCTTCTGGAAAAGTCTCAAAAAGAGCTGCTCGAGGCTATGGGAATTTCCCTTTTTGACCCGCGGCTCAAGCGTGCTCGTCATTACAGTCGCGACCTCTTCGAACAAAGCTGGCCAGTTGCCATGCAAAAAGGGATCGTTACCAATGAAAACGAAACCTCTCTCCTTTATCAACATTGCCTGGTTCTTGCTTTAAAATGGAGCGGAATCAAGGTTCAAAACTTGGTATTGCCGGACAATGACAGAATTGCCAGATTTGTCCAGGAGAAGTTGAGATGATCCGGTTTCGCCTCTTTGGCCGATGTCGTATCTACCACGATCCGGTCAGCCCGGTGCTCCGTACCCCTGCGCAGATCGGATGGGAAGCCTGGTTTCGAAGGATCGATCTGGTTACTCCCCAGCCTTTCAAAGGGGAAGAGCTCCTCCTCCGGACCCGTGGCTGGTGGACCGTTGAACCCGTAGAGGTGGCAGAGGTTGTAAAGAAGCACGGCAGATTGGTTGTGGGTGATGAAGGTGAGCTCATGGTGGAGTTCCCTGATGAAAATGCAGTTCAACACCTTGCCTCGGCACTTGCCGAACGTTTCGGCGATCAGGTCTTCATTGCTCCCTAACGGGCAATCTCTTAGGAGGGTTTTCCTATGCGAAGGACTTCTTTCAGAATCCATCGAACCCGAAAGAAAATCGATCCGAATAAAACGGTTGACGAAATCGTTCGGGAATTACAACAAACTTCTTCACGGAAGAGTGATTATCGAGAACGGTCTCTAAAGATCCATGGCCTCTTCTGCGCTCGGTGCGGTAGAGAGTTCGATCACAAAACCAGTCATCTCCTCACCGTTCATCACAAAGATGGAAATCATCTAAACAATCCCCCGGATGGTTCAAATTGGGAAAATCTATGTGTTTACTGCCACGACGAAGAGCACTCCTGGTAAAGGCAGAAGGTTAAGATAACGGTTACGAATTTCGTTAAAATTGACGTTTGTCTTTGTTGAAGCTTGTATCGAGGCTCGATTGACGAACCTGGAATCTTGGATTCTCTTTTACCGAATTCCGAGTATCGAGTCTCCTGCTTCGATACCAGCGTCGTCACCATTAAACGATTTACTCTTCAACCTTGAAGGTGTAATTATCGTCGGCGGGGCTTTCGCTCAAATCTGCGGTGGATCCAAAGCCATTGCTCAGGATATTCCCGGATGATCGATTCAAGTACTTGGTTAAAGAGTTGGGTATTGGCTTCCACATCCTGCCTGAAATCACCGGTGTGAATCAATTTAAGAGGATCTCTAACGATGAGACGATGTTTTCCAAAACCTTCTCGAATCATGAAAACCGGCAAAACAGGAGCGCCACTCTTTAGGGCCATAACTGCTAAACCCGGAGTGGTTGGTACTTTGCGACCAAAAAAATCTGCCCATATCCCTTTGCTTCGTTTACCCCTTTGATCAAACATAATTCCAACCACCATATTTTGAGAAAGGGCTTGAATGACCTTCGGGGTTGCATTCTCTGGGGGAATCAACTGGAGACCTATACCTTCCCTGCTTTCTATAAACCATCGTTCCAGCCACCGATTATTTTTGATCGGTTTGGCAATCACCAGGATCGGTTTCTGGATGACCTTTGCCATCATCGCCATCAATTCCCAATTTCCAAAATGGCCAACGAGGAGAAGGGCACCCTTCTTCTCTTCAAGCACCTTGAGGGCTTCTTCAACTCCCTCGGCCTCCACCTTTTTCTGGTAACTCTCCAGATCCATATGAGGGATCCGGAAGAATTCAACGGCCATCATTCCCAGATTTTGGAAGTTCTTTTTGGCGATGAAACGCATCTCTCTTATTGATTTCTCCTGGCCAAAAGCGATCCGCAGATTCCCAAGAGCGACTCGGCGATGTTCGATATCGAGCCAGTACATCACGTTTCCCATCTGTCTTCCAATCCAGAGGGCAAAACCCTCTGGCAGAAGATTGACAAAGAAACTGAATGTCCTCAGGAGAAGGTAAATTGGATAAGCAAACATTTTGGACTTTGAATCCTTGAATTGAAGATGATTGTTTTGATTAAATTCCAAAATCCGAAGTTCAAAATATCTATTCTTCTCCCTGATAAGGAAGAGCCTCATCAATGAGCATGATCGGGATATCATCTTTGATCTGATAGAGTAACTTGCAAGACTTGCAGATCAAACCATCTCCGGTTTGATTGAGAAAGATATCTCCTTTGCATTTCGGACAGGCCAAGATATCTAAGAGTTCCTTGCTGAGTGCCATCGTTTTCCTCCTTTTGAAAGATTCGGTCTTTTCCCCACCCGCTACTGTCTACGCTCCACTTTCTCCTTTAAGAATCCATTGAACCGCCTCAAATAGGTCCGCCGCAACGTAATCGGGCTTCAATTCCCGCTGCCCTCCAAAACGTCCCAGCTCATCTTTGCCATGTCCTGTTAGAACCAGAATGGACTTTGCTCCTATCCGATGCCCAAATTCGATATCGGCTCCCTTATCCCCGATCGAATAACTCTTGGAAAAATCAATATTCATCTCTTTGAGGACAAGATGGATCAAACCCGTTTCTGGCTTCCGACAGGAACACTTCTGACGGTAAGGAGGATCCCCAAAGTCGGGGTGATGAGGACAGTAATAGATCCCATCGAGGTACGCCCCTTCATTTTTCAACAGGTCTTTCATCTTCTGGTGAACCCTTAAGACAAACGATTCAGGGAAATTACCTCTGGCCACACCGGATTGATTGGTGATCACAATGGCCTTAAAACCATTTCGGTTTAATAGCCGGATGGCTTCACCCGCCCGCGGAAGGAGTTTGAACTTTTCGAGTTGGTCAAAATAACCTACCTCTTCATTGATCGTTCCATCCCGATCCAGAAATGCCGCCTTGTATCTCATGTAAACTCCTTGACGAAATCCCTCATTCCAAATTCTATCAACTTGGTCCGTGAAACCAAGACGATTTCTCCCGGCACTCTCTGCTTGACCCAAACCGTGATTGGTAAATTCATTACCCTAAACTATTCATCCTTCCATGTCTCTAATTTAAAACGATCAGGAGGCGTAAATCTCAAAAATGATCGATGTTCCATCCAATCCCCCACATTATAATAGAGACACCTTCTTCCATTCATCTGTTCCTCTACCTCTTCAGGAAAATGGGAGTGGCCAAGGATCACAATATCAAAGCCCTCCAAAAATTTCTGATGGGCAAAAGCTTTAAATTCCGGAGGGGGATATGGAGTCATGCTCGCATGATTCTTCTGATAACTCCTCTGGCTGAGCCATCTGGCAACTCGACGGGAGATCTTAGGACCGACCAACTCAATGAGGCCATAGGTCCACCGATTTCTTATCAGTCTCCGAAAGAACCGATACCTCCACAATTTCGGATTGGATAGATCACCATGGGAAATCCATACCTTCTTCTCACCCAATCTCTCTTCATTCTTTTCAGGATAGACTTCCACATCCATACCAAAGCACTCAGAGAAGAAGGAGAGGAGGAAAAAATCGTGATTCCCTTCGAAGTATTTGATCCGAATCCCCTGACGAGATAAGTCTCGAAGACCTTTTAGGATTGGAAGATATTCGATAAAAGGGAAGGTTTTCTCGTTAGGATCAATCTTCTTAAATCCAAACAGAAATTCGAAGAGGTCTCCCAAGATCACCAGATGACTGATCCGCTCTTTCTCCGAATCTAAGAACCTGAGAAAGGCCTCCATCTCCCCCGACTCTCTTCCCGTAAAATGGGCGTCAGAGACAAAGAGCCAATCCTTTTCAATTTGATTCAAATGCGATTCCCTACCTTCCTACGCCGCAATAATGGAAGCCTAATCGTCTCATCGACTCAGGGTCGTACACATTTCTCATGTCAATGAAGATGGGCTCTTTCAACAGTGCCTTAATGTGAGAGAGATCCAGCCTTCGGAATTGATTCCATTCAGTAACCAGGACAAGGGCATCGGCTCCTTTGGCCACATCATAGGCATCTTTTCCGTATTCGACCTCAGGAAGGATCGTCTTGGTTTCTTCCATTGCGGCAGGATCGAACGCCTTCACCTTGGCCCCCAATTTGAGAAGCCCCTGGATGATAGCGATGGCGCAGGACTCTCGGATATCATTGGTATTGGGTTTGAAAGAGAGTCCAAGGATACCGATTCTCTTTCCTCTGACATCACCCACCATCTCCTCAATCTTCTTCACCATTCTCTCTTTCTGATATTCATTGGCCTCAATGACCGAATCAACGACTCTCAGGACATATCCCTTCTCACGGGCAATTCTCGAAAGGGCACGAGTATCCTTCGGAAAGCAAGAGCCTCCAAATCCCGGACCTGGATGCAGAAATTTTTTCCCAATTCTTCCATCCAATCCCATGGCTTTCGCGACATGGTGAACATCCGCCCCCACCTTTTCGCAGAGATTGGCAATCTCATTGATAAACGTCACCTTGGTGGCTAAGAAAGCGTTCGTCGCATACTTGATCATCTCTGCCGTCTCGAGAGAGGTAAGAATGAACGGTGTCTCAATGAGATATAAGGCGCTATAAATATCCTTCATGATGGCGATGGCTTGCTCGCTCTCTGCACCGATGATGACCCGATCGGGCCTCATGAAATCTTCGATGGCCGACCCCTCTCTCAGAAACTCCGGATTGGAAACGACGTCAAAAGGAATCGGCTTCATCTGTTGTCTCTGTATCAAATCCCTGAGCCAACGCGCCGTCCCAACAGGGACAGTAGATTTCATCACCACCACTTTGTAACCATCCATCCAGTGGGCAATCGCTTTAGCGACCTCTTCAACAAATTGAAGATCGGCCGAACCATCCTCCCTGGGAGGGGTTCCCACCGCGATGAAGATCACCAGGCTCGTTTTTAATCCCTCTTCAATGCTTGAGGAAAAACGGAGTCTGCCTTCCCTCATACCTCTCGCCACCAGATTTTCTAAACCAGGCTCATAGATCGTCACCTTTCCCTGCTTGAGAAGATCGATCTTCTGAATATCATTATCCACGCAGATAAGATTCATCCCAAATTCTGCCAGACAGGCACCGGTCACCAGCCCCACATAACCCGTTCCGATCACACAGATATTCATCTTTCACTCCTTCAGCCTGTTAGAAATCCCTTTGTTCTGTTAGAAGCCCCAATGATAGCGTCACCCTTTGGACGATTGGCAGATTCCCTCAAACCAACGCCTCAGTCCTTTGGATGTGAGATAAAAAGTCCTTCAGGGCTTCAGACCACGTTCGCAGTTCTATGCCGACCTCTTGTTTGAACTTGTCCGTGTTGAGAACCGAATAGGAAGGTCGGACCGCTTTCCGATTCAACTCTTTGGATGTAATGGGAAGAACCTGGACATGCTTGATCTCTGACAGATTTAAGATGGCTTGACCAAACTCATACCATGAGCAGAAATCACGGTTCGTCACATGATAGATGCCCCTCGCTTTTTTTCGGATCAGCAGGGCAATGGCTCGGGAGAGATCAACCGTATAGGTGGGAGAACCAATCTGATCGTTCACAATTGAGAGAACCTCCCTCTCCTTCGCCTGTCGAAGAATGGCCATGACAAAATTCTTTCCATGCAAACCATAGAGCCACTGAGTCCGAATGATCAACCCATTCTCCGCTAACTGTAGCGTATACTGTTCCCCTTTCCATTTCGAGTGGCCATAAACGCTGAGAGGGTTGGGGGGATCGTCTTCGAGATAGGGAATGCCCTTCTTCCCATCGAAAACATAGTCCGTACTCAGATAAACCGCTTTTGCCCTGCATTGGCTGGCACCTAGAGCGATATGTTTCATCCCGTCCGCATTGGCTGCAAAAGCCTCCCGCTCATTCGATTCACAACCATCCACATCGGTATAGCCAGCCACATTAATCACAATGGACGGTCGAGCGCGAACGATCTCTCGGATCGTCTCTCGCTCTTTCCGGATATCAATCTCATCAATATCCCATCCAAGGACTTCGCCATCGGGGAATGAGGATTGGAGCTCAGGTATAAGATCCTTTCCCAGCATTCCTTTGGCACCAATGACTAATATTCGGTTCATCTTTATTAAATTTGAAAACCTAATGAACAATATTTGTAATTTTCTCGTCATTCCTGCGGAAGCTCGGTTTCGAGTCGCAACGACAGAAATCCAGAAAAACAAAGACTGGATGCCGCATCAAGTGTGGCATGACATCCCAATTAAATGTTAATGAGCATTAGAAGTACTCCCTTACCTTTCATGATACATCCGTCTGTAGTAGTCCAGATATTCCCCGGTCTTAATCTTCTTCCACCATTCTCGGTGAGTCTGATACCATTCGATTGTCCGGCTGATCCCTTCCTCAAAAGAGATCGTTGGGGACCATCCTAATTCTCTCTTGATCTTGGAAAAGTCAATGGCATACCGACGGTCGTGGCCCGGACGGTCCGCAACAAAACGGATCAGGGAGTGGGGTTTCCCCAAATGGTCCAGAATGCTCTTCGCCACATAGAGATTCGTCCTCTCACTTGCACCTCCAATGTTGTAGACCTCTCCTTCTTTTCCATTCTGGAGCACACAATCCAATGCCCGACAGTGATCCTCCACATAAATCCAATCTCGGACATTCATGCCATCTCCATAAATGGGAAGTTCTTTATCCTCCATGGCATTCGAAACCATTAATGGAATTAATTTTTCTGGAAACTGGTAGGGCCCATAATTGTTAGAGCATCGCGTGATGATCGCCGGAAGGCCATAGGTATGGAAATAAGCCCGGACCATCATATCCGCTGCCGTCTTGCTTGCTGAATATGGGCTATTGGGAGCCAGTGGAGTCTCTTCCGTAAAAGCCCCTGTCTTTCCCAAAGAGCCATAAACCTCATCGGTCGAGATATGGAGAAAACGGATCTTCTGTTCCTTAG
Source organism: uncultured Pseudomonadota bacterium (assembly GCA_937124575.1). Classification (GTDB taxonomy): domain Bacteria; phylum Desulfobacterota; class BSN033; order BSN033; family UBA1163; genus RBG-16-49-23. The sequence continues at coordinate 8,612 of CAKZKY010000178.1, forward strand.
AAACCTTTCTTACTGCCTCCAGTAGAACAAAGGTCCCAAAGATATTCGTCCTTATAAAGGAGCTGGGGTCTTCAATGGAGCGGTCCACATGGGATTCAGCCGCAAAGTTGACAATGGCATCTATTCCTTTCCGGACCAACTCCTCCATGCGAGCCGCATCTGCAATGTCGGCCCGAATGAAATAATAGTTCGGAGCATGGGAAAGGTCGAAAAGATTTTCCAGATTTCCGGCATAGGTCAGCTTATCCACATTGATGATCGAAACCTCTGGATAGTTCTTCAAATAGTACCGGATGAAATTGCTTCCTATAAATCCACAACCACCTGTCACCAAGATTCTCATGTTAAACTCCATTTCAGATTTCAGATCGCAGATTTCCACCTACAATCTTAAATCAACAATCGGCAATTCCAATTGCAGTTATCCATCTTTCCTTGACCAATCATAGGGAACGTCCTTGCCGTGGGGAGGGAGACGGTATTCATCAGGTCTGTCATAGATGTAAACATCGGTCGGAATATTGACGATAATTGCCTCCTCCTCACTAATACATTTCCACCCATGATAGATCATATTAGGGACCTGAACCAGCAATGGATTGTGCACCCCGATATAAAATTCATTGATCTCGCCCCGAGTGGGTGATGTCTCTCTCGGATCGTAGAGAACAAGTTTGATCATCCCGTGGATGGCGACGATGTGGTCGGTCTGGACCTTATGGTAGTGCCAGGCTTTCACCACTTGTGGATAGGTCGTGGTGATATAGACCTGACCGAACTTTAAGAAAAGAGCGTCATCCGCCCGAAGGATCTCCATCACTCTTCCCCGTTCATCCGGAATCACCTTCAACGCTTTCGTTTTCACCCCATGTATCATATCATCCCTCCGATCATTCTATCCTCATCTTTGCTCTCACGAAAAATCCTAAACTCGAAACTCTTATCCCACGAAACGCGCCACCCTCATCCCCTCCCTCTCGAGGCTGTGTTGTAATATAAAAAACCCGCATTCTTAATCTACGGAATCTGATTGCCTCTCTCCCTTTGTTTTGAGATTGTGACACAATTATCTCCCCGAAGGGGTGAGGGGAAACTTCAAATATCTTTCGTTGGTATTTTGGTTATGAATCGGTTATTGGTGCTTGGAGCTTGGTTATTAGCTCACCTTATTGGCTCCTGTCTGAGCCACCAGCTGATTAGCTCGAAGCAAGGACTCAAAGGTTCCTGCATCGGTCCACCATCCTTCCAGGATATCATAGGTCATCGCCCCTTTTTCAATATACCGATTGTTCACATCGGTGATCTCCAGCTCGCCACGTTCGGAAGGTTTCAAAGTCTTGATGAAGTCAAAAACGGTATGATCATAAAAATAGATTCCAATGACCGCATAATTGGATTTCGGTTCTTTTGGCTTCTCTTCGATACGAACAATCCGATCTCCTTTCAGTTCAGCAACGCCGAACCGATAGGGATCTGAGACTTCCTTCAAGAGGATCTTCGCTCCCTCTTTCTGCTTCCGAAAGGCCTCAGCTGCCCTTCGAATATTCTTCTCAATGATATTGTCACCTAAGACCACACACACGCTCTCTCCAGCAGCAAAAAATTCCGCAAGGCCCAAGGCCTCGGCAATACCCCCCTCTCCCTGCTGATAGGTGTAGTTGATGTGCTTTAATCCAAACTCCTTTCCGTTTCCCAAAAGTCTCAAAAAATCTCCAGCATTATTCCCACCGGTGACGATCAGGATGTCGTCGATGCCTGCATTGATCAGAGTCTGAATCGGATAATAGATCATTGGCTTGTCATAGACCGGAAGAAGATGCTTATTGGTCACCTTCGTCAATGGATAGAGCCGAGTTCCCAATCCCCCTGCCAGAATGACTCCTTTCATACTCTCCTCCTCGCATCATGTTCTTACAGTCCCATGAAATAAGACCTCTTCCCTAAAGAACCAAGACCTAACAGATTCACATAGACATGGAATTTTAGTTCCTTCTCTTGAGTCCTATCAGGAGATCGCCCCTTATCCTCAACCGTCAGACCTAATGTCCAGCACTGAGCCTGATATTCCGCCCCATAGATATTCTCCACCTTCCAGTTATCTATAAAATTGTAACGAACAGAGCCATAAAGGTACAGGGGAGGAATCGTTTTTATTCTGGCACCTGCGTTGACCTCTTTGATATTTCGTTGAGCATAGCGGTATTGCATAAAAATAGCATCGTTTCGGTTATCCTTGATGTTGATCGATACATTCGCCACTTCCAAGTTTCCATAGTAAGGACTCAACTCACCCTCCAGTTTTGCAGAAAGGTACGGGCTGAAATTCCACCAAAGTTCTCCCTGAATATTGGAAAAATATCTTCCCTTTCCCTTTGAATCCCGCGTAAACGGATCTCCAAAGCTATAGGACTGGAAGATTCTCAGTTTCCCGTATTCCGAAGGCCCGGAGCTAACCCCCTCTTTCTCAGGTCTTCCCACAAGGCGTTGGGTAAAACCATAGATGATCTGATTTGAATAGAAAATACGATCCATATCTTCGAATGCGGGAATTTTCTTTTGGTTGACTCGGGGAATGTATTGATAGCCTATCATGGGTTCAATCGTATGCATCCATTTCGCCACTTTAAACAGCTTAGAAATCCCTGAAAATACCCCTCCTTCATAAACCCGATAAAATTCCGTTGAAACCTCCGCACTGGCTATCACTGTCTCACGCGATTCCCATCCTTTATACTGACGGGTTGGATCATCAAAAGATTTATACAGGGTTTCTCTCGGAGCCACACTGGTTTCAATTTTTAGGACATTGAAAAGCCTCGTCGGAAAAAAGAACCTTGGAAAGATATCTCCCCGATGGGCTTCCACACCCTTCTCCCTCCAAAATTGGGTGTAGGAGGCTGACCCTTCGAAGAAAAGCGGCATATTGAACAAAGATTGCGGATGGCCATAAAAACGGACCTGCGGAAGTTTCTGGACGGTCTCATCATTGCTCTTCTTCGTCAGATCTTGGAAAACAGAAGCCTCGGTAAGAAAACTGAACCGATCCCAGTTCTTACCTCCGAAGACGGTTGACCTCAATTGCCCTCGGCTGCGCACATCGATCTTCGCCTCGTCTGGAAGATCCTCATCAAAATCGCGATGGTAACGATTGTCGCTGATGTGATTGATATTACCCTTTAAATAGAAATCGTAGGGTAGCTTCTGTTGGTGCTGAATGAAAAAGGCATAACGATTCTTATTCAAAACCTTATCATCAATGAAATGAAAGTCGGCCTCGCCTCTGGTATCTGAGGAAAGGGCATAGCGAAACTCGAAACCCTCTTTAAACCCCCTTTTCCCCAAATAATCCAGAAAAAAGGTTGAATCCATGTCTTTCGCAATGGCCCAGAAAAAAGCGTTCTTTATCTCAGGACCATATTTTTTGGAATAGCCCACTCGGGGAAGGAGAAAGCCCGTCTGTCTCTCCCTTTTTACGGGAAAGATTCCCCAGGGAAGATAGAACGTAGGAATCCCTTCAAGATAGAAGGTCGACCCTTTGGCCAGGCCATGGCCTTCAATCGTAACTTCCAGTTCTCGGACTGTGAATTTCCATGGAGGACGAACCGCATCGCAGGTGGTGAAAGAACCTTCTCGGATTCGATACTGGTTCTCCCCCAATTTTTCCGCCTCTCTGCTCGTGATATGGAAATTCTGCTCTTTGAGAAAGAGTTTCGCCTGATGGACCTTGCCCAAACGGGTATCAAGGTTGATCTCCAGCCGTTCACATTCGAGGACATCCTCTCCCTCCCGTAACAGAACATTTCCCCAAGCGAGTAGGTCTTTTGTCACCATATTCAATTGACCATGATCTGCTCTCAAAAAGAGATCCCCTCTCTTCACCTCCACCTTTCCATGAGCCTCGTAGATCTGCCTGTCCCGGTCATAAGATAATTCATCGGCTTCGATCTCCACAGGTCCTTCGCCTCTTTCTACTTTGACATCGGTGATTTTGCCATCTGAAATGTAAGGGATGAAGATGAGGAGGAGACACACACTGCTCAGGACAAAACGGCGATATCTCATACTCTTCCTTCGGGAACGAAGTAAGACCTGGCTTCTCCAACGGTATAGAGCGATCCAGTAATACAGAGGATATCTTCACTGCCTGTAAGGCTGAGACCCCTGTCAATCGCTTTTCTGAAATCTTCGATAACCTCAACCTTCTTTCCATCTCTTCCCAGCGCTTTTTTGAGGAGCTCTGGAGGAGCCGCGCGGTCCGTCCTGGGACGGGTGAGAATGATATGATCGGCAAGAGGAGACAGGGAATGGAGGATGGAATGGATATCCTTATCCTTCATGATTCCAATAAGGAGAATGAGGTGTTGATATTCGAATTCTTTCTTCAGCGATTCTCTTAAGGAGATCGCACCATCAGGATTGTGGGCACCATCGAGAAGGACTCTGGGTGAAGTGCAGACCATCTCCAATCGTCCTGGCCAATCGACCTCCTGTAGTCCCTCGATCATGGCTTCATTCGAGACAGGATATCCCAGATCATCCAGTACTTCCATGGCTCCCAAGGCAGTGGTTGCATTGAGCATCTGGTGCGGTCCGGATAAATTGAGCGAGAGGGCCCACAGTTTTCTGTGAAGGCCTTCGTAATGAAATCTCTTCTCTTCTGCTGGAATATAACGGAAATTCTTCCCGACTCTGAAAAAAGGCGCCTCTTTCTCTTGACATGTTTTTGAAAAGAGGCCAATCACTCGAGGCTGGGTGGCAGCTGTAATTAGGGGACGTCCCTTCTTAATGATCCCCGCCTTCTCTTTTGCAATATTCAAGATGCCTTTGCCAAGGACGTCTTCATGGTCTCTGCCAATATTCGTAATAATGGAAAGAAGAGGATCCACCACATTGGTCGAATCGAGTCTTCCTCCCAGACCCACTTCCAGTACGGCAATATCAACCATCTTCTGCCTAAAATAAGAAAAAGCCATAGCCGTGGTAAAATCGAAGAAGGTGAAAGGAGGAGCAACACCTGCGGATTCAACCTGATTTCTCAACCACTCCGTCAGCTCCACCATCTCTTCCTTCTTAATCTCTTTACCATTCACCTTCATTCGTTCGGTGAACTGAACAAGATGGGGCGAAGTATATAGACCCACACAGTAACCTTCCTTCTGCAAGATGGAAGCGATCATCGCCGCAGTGGATCCTTTTCCGTTGGTCCCCCCAATATGGATTGCCTGGATTTCCCGATGGGGATCTCCGATAGCTCTCAGGATCTCCTCCACCTTGGTTAATCCAAAGATCATCCCAAATTTCTCAAGCCCGTAGAGATAATTGAGCGATCGCTGATAGCCGTCTTTATTCATTTCCAAACGATTCCCTTAATGGTTGACTTTGAGCATTTTGAGGAGTGAGGAAAGGGTATGACGGAGATCTTTCCGCTCAACGATGAGGTCCACCATCCCATGCTCAAGAAGGTATTCCGCCCGTTGAAATCCCTCTGGAAGTTCTGCTCGAATCGTATCCTTGATCACCCTGGGTCCTGCAAATCCGATCATCGCTTTCGGCTCAGCAATAATGATATCCCCTAACATGGCAATACTGGCGGATACGCCTCCTGTGGTCGGATCAGTCAAAACGGAGATGTAGGGAAGCCTCGCCTCTTGGAGCCTGGCAAGCGCCGCACTGGTCTTGGCCATCTGCATCAGAGAAAGAATCCCTTCTTGCATTCTTGCTCCTCCGGAGGCACAGAAGATGACGACACCGACTCGCTTCTCGATAGCCCTCTCAATTAAACGGGTGATCTTTTCTCCAACGACTGACCCCATGCTTCCGCCCATAAAATTGAATTCAAACACACCGATCATGGCCGGCTCGCCATCAAAGCGTGCCTCTCCGCAGATGACGGCATCCTTCTGACCAGTCGTTTCTTGAGACTCTTTGATCCGGTGCAGATACTTCTTCGAATCTTTGAACTCGAGGGGATCAATGGGAATAAGATCCTGGTCATGCTCCACAAAGCTCCCTGGATCAACCAGACATTCGATTCTTTTCCGGGCGGGTATCTGAAAGTGGTAATTACACTTCGGGCAGACCTGGAGATTGCGTTCGACGACCTTTCGATAAATCATCTCATTGCAGGATTTACATTTTAACCAGAGCTCATCCGTCAGCTTCGGGTCGTCCCGCCTCTCACTTTCCTTCTTCTCCTCTTCTTCTCCCTTCTTAAACCACGCCATAAATCGGATAATCCTCTTTTTGGGATGCGTTGGACCAGGGTTGCGTAAAAATCTAACAAAATAAGGAAAATAAGTCAATGAAACAGGAACCTTGGAAACGATTCAATCTCATGTTTCAAAATGATATTTTCCCTAACCCTTTATGGAGATTGTGTCAACTCTCTGAGAACGAAAAAGGTCTCAACAAGCCAATCATAGAAGCGATGGTTATGAATTAAATTGAGCGATTTCTTTCACCCTTCACAAGGG